>CAZDYT010000077.1:0-10871 GCA_964509395.1 uncultured bacterium | reverse complement strand
ATCGAGAACGGGCTCTTCAAGCGGGAGGGCCTCGAGGTCCAGGTGACCCGGTACCCCGGCTCCACGACGGCGATCCGCGCCCTGTTGAGCGGCGACGCCGACCTCGTCGAGACGGGCGGTGACACGGCCTTCCTGGCCATGGAGAGCGGCGCCGCGATCCAGATCCTGCTGAGCCCCGTCGCCCGGTCGACCGACGTGGTGGTGGCGAAATCCTCGGTCGCGAGCCTCGCGGACATGAAGGACAAGCGCTTCGCGGTCAGCGCGCCGGGGTCTCCCGGCGACGTGCTCGGCCGGCTCCTCTTCCAGCGCCACGGCGTCGACCCGGGCCAGATCCAGTTCGTCGCCCTCGGCTCCCCGGCCGACCGGATCAGGGCGCTGCTCGGGGGCAAGGTCGACGCGACGTCCGCGACGATCCTCGTCATCCAGCCGGTGCTGGAAGCCATCGCCAAGGGCGAGGTGCGGACCCTCGCCTCGATGGGCGAGCAGTTCCCGGCCATCCCCCTCTCCTACGTCGTCGCCACCCAGACGTTCATCAAGAGCCACCGGGACGCCGTGGTGCGCCTCGTTCGGGCCCAGATCGAGGGGCTGCGCTGGGCCCAGGCGCACCCCGACGACGCCGCCCGGATCGCGGTGAAGTACATCCGCGAGACGCCGCTGCCGATCCTCACCGAGGGCATGCGGGAAATGGCCCGGATGAAGGTCTACGGCCTCGACGGCGGGATCAGCGAGCGCGGCGTCGAGGAGACTCAGCAGGCCCTCAAGCAGCTGGGCCGGGTCAAGAGCGTGTCCAAGGCCACCGAGGTGGCCGCCTTCGACCTCCTCCAGGAGGCCCTGAAGCCGCTCGGGCCGGTCCGCTGACGGGGCAGGCCATGGAACTCGACGCCGAGAAGCTGTTCGGGCGCTTCGTCCAGGCCGCCGACGTCCGCGTCCATTACGGCGAGGCGGGCGAGGGGCATCCGGTGATCTGTCTCCACGGGACCGGACCCGGCGCCAACGCCTGGGCCAACTTCCGCCTCAACGCCGGCGTGCTGGCCGACCACTACCGGACGCTCCTCGTCGACCTGCCGCGGTTCGGCCGGTCGGAGAAGGTCGTCGTCAGGGGCCCGCGCCTGGACTTCCTGTCGGGCGTCGTGCGGGCCTTCATGGACGCGATGGGCATCGAGCGGGCGCACTTCGTGGGCAACTCGATGGGCGGGCAGGTCGCGATCAAGCTCGCGATCGATGCGCCCGACCGGGTCGGCCGGATGGTGCTCGTCGCGCCGGCGCCCATCGGGCACAGCGTGTTCGCGCCGATGCCGACCGAGACGGTCCGCATGATCGCCGACTACTACGCCGGCGAGGGGCCGAGCTACGAGAAGATGCGCCTCCTCATGCGGTCACTCGTGTACGACCCGGGGAGCCTGTCCGAGGAAATGATCCGGGAGCGCTACCAGGCGAGCGTCGATGCGGAGGTGATCGCGGTCAATCGAGGACCGCACTGGGCGCACCAGTCGCTCGAACACGAGCTGGACCGCGCGCGGTGCCCCACCCTGCTGGTCTGGGGCCAGGACGACCGGGCGAGCCCCCTCGACCACGGGCTCGTGATGCTGCGCAAGATGCCGCAGGCCCGGCTCCACGTGTTCGCGCGCTGCGGTCACTCGGTGCAGCTCGAGCACGCCGAGGAGTTCAATCGCCTGGCGCTCGACTTTCTGGCCGACCGCATCGGGAGCCGATGAGCGGTGACATGGACATCGTCGGCGGGTTCGCATGCTCGCACGCCGGCCTGATCGTCACCCGGCGCGGCCGGGCGCCCGCGGATCAGGGCGAGCGCGTCTTCTCGGCCTACGCGGCGGTCCGGGAGGAGATCGCGCGCCTGCGGCCCGACGCGCTCCTCGTCATCGCCACCGACCACCTGCAGGCCTTCCCCCTGTCGAACGTGGTGCCGTTCTCGATCGGCGTCGGGCCGGCCGCGAAGGGACTGGGCGACGGCGGCCTGGCGCCCTGCACGGTGCCCATTCACCAGCAGCTCGCCCAGGCGATCCTGTATGGCTGCCTGGATTGCGGCGTGGATCTGGCGTTTTCCGAGGACGTCGCGATCGACCACTCGTTCGTCATGCCGCTCACCCTGCTGAGGCCCGCGCTCGACGTCCCGATCGTCCCCGTCGTCCAGAACTGCAACGTGCCCCCGCGGCCCACGTTCCGTCGCAGCCGTGAGCTGGGCCAGGCGGTGAGACGAGCGATCCTGGCCGGGCCGGAGGGTCGGGTCGTCGTGATCGGCACCGGCGGGCTCTCGCACTGGGTCGGCTCGGCGGAGCGGCGCGCCTTCATGAACCGCGCCGCCGGAACCCGCTTGGCCGAGCTCGCCGCGTACCCCGTCGTCCTCGACGACACCGGGGAGATCAACGAGGAGTTCGACCGGATGTTCCTCGACCGGGTGGCCGCCGGACGGCTGCCGGAGTTCGCCGCGGCCTGGACGCCGGAACGCGTCGAGCACGCCGCGGGGAACGGGGCCCAGGAGGTCCGCACCTGGCTTACCGCCGCCGCGGTCATGGACGACGCCGCAGCGGAGGTGCTGGCATACGAGCCCGTGGCCGAGTGGTTGACCGGCACCGCCGTGGTTCGCTTCACCGCGTGAGATCGGACGAGCGGGAGGCCGGCGCGCCGCGGGGCGCGGCCTGACTACGAGGCCTGGCCGCCCGAGCGGTAGCCGCGGCGCATCATCTCCCGCTTGAAGAGAACCGCGGTCTCCACGAGGTCATGCTGGGGAAGCGGGCGGGCGCCCGGCGGCCAGCGGTCGGGCTCTTCGATGCGCGCCACGAGGACCCACGGCCCGGGATCGGTGAGGGCCGTGCTCAGGGCCTTGCGCGTGGCGTCGAGGGTCTCCACGGTCACGACCTTGTCCGCGTCGATCCCGCAGGCTCGGGCCACGGCTCCCAGGTCGGTCGTGGCGGCGGCCGCCGTCGCGACCTTGCCGTCGCCGCAGCTCGCGTAGACACCGTTGTGGAAGACCACGACCACGAGGTTGGGTGGGCGGTAGCGGCCGATGGTGGTCAGGACCCCGAGGCCGGCGAGCACCGAGCCATCGCCTTCCAGGGCCACCACCCGCTCGGCCGGCACCGCCAGGGCGAGACCGAGGCAGACGGCGGTCGCGTACCCCATGTCCATGTTGTAGATCGTGGGGGGACGATGGTCGGCGTGGTAGAGCGCCCCGGACGTGGAGCCCGGGCCGACGACCACCGGCTCGGTGGTCCGGAGCTCGGCGAAGAGCGACACGACCTCGGCACGCTGCATCGTCACGTCTCCGCGAACAGGTAGGGGGGGACCAAGAGTCCCACGACGGTCTTCTGCCCGAGCACCGTGATCACCGCCTGCTCGACGAGCAGCGGGGCCTGCGCCCGGTCGGTGAGCACGACGTGGGGGATGCCGAGCCCCCGGAGCACCCCTTCGGCAGCCAAGCGGGTCGCGCCGTGAAAGTCGAACGCCTCGCCCAGGGCCCCGCTGTGACTGGCGAGCAGCAGCAGGGGGGTCCGCTGAATCTGGGCGCGCGCGAGAACGAGGCCGCAGTAGCCCACCCCCGATCCTTCCATCAGCGCGACCGGGACCTTGCCTCCGAGATACGCCCCGACGGCCATGGCCACGCCCTCGTCCTCCCGGGAGCAGACGAACGTCTGGACCTCCGGGTCGTCTTGCAGCAGTCGGTCGACCGGTCGGAGGACGGTGTCCGGCAGGGAGACGGCGAAGTTCACGCCCCCCGCCTTCAAGGCGGCGTGAACCGCCCGAGCGCACGCGGGCCCGCCCGCGGGAGCGTCAGCCCGCATCGGACGCTCGGCACGCTTCCAGGCAGCGGCGAACGAGCCCGCAGGCGGCGTCCACCTTCCACTCGTTCCGCTCGAGCGGGTGAGCCTCCCCCGCCCAGGCTTCCGCCGCCCCGGCGATCGTCTCGGAGGTGAGCGCCCGGCCTGCCAGGCGGCGCTCGACGGCCCTGGCCCGGTACGGCGTCGGGGCGACGGACCCCAGAACGACCCGGGCGTCACGCACCGTGTCTCCGGTCAAGCGGAGCGAGGCGCACACCGAGACCACCGCGAAGTCTCCCTCCCACAGCCGCAGCTTCTCGAATCGGTTCACCCGGGCTCGCGCGACCGCGGGAACGCGGATGTGGGTGATGATCTCTCCCGGCCGCACCCCGGTCTCCCCCGGTCCCGTGTAGAGCTTGGCCACGGGCACCGTGCGCTCCCTCTTCTGAGCGACCAGGCGGACGGTCGCGTCCAGCGCCGCCAGCACCGTGGCCAGATCCGACGGCGTCACCGCCTGGCAGCGGTGCGCCCCCAACACGGCGTGGTAGTACCGGCTGTCGCCGAGGACCGCATAGCAGGGGCAGGTGACGCCACCCCGCTTGTAGCAGGCGAAGCCGTTGCGATAGAACCAGCACCGCTTCTCCTGGCAGAGGTTGCCCGCCACCGTCGCCATCTCCCGGATCTGCGGCGAGGCGATGGAGGCGATGGCCTTGCGCAAGACGTGGTCGCCGGCCACCTCCGGCCTGCGGGCGAGGTCCGCGAGGGTGACGCCCGCGCCCACGAGGAGGTCGCCCGCGTCGTTCTCCCACACCTGTCCGAGCTCGGCCACGCCACCGAGGTCGACCAGCCGGCTCGGGCGCCGCAGGCCCTGTTCCACAAGGGGAAGCAGGTCGGTGCCGCCGCCCAGCGGCACCGCATCGGCGTCCCGCGCCAGCGCGTTCACCGCCTCGGCCACCGCCGCCGGCCGATCCAGGTGGGCGATGCGTCCGGACGGTGGGGTACGGGCGAGGCGGGTGCCCCACCGGTGCAGCACGGCGTGGACGCCTCGGGGATACGCCCACCGCATGACCGCGCTCCACCAGCGGATCGGCCGACGCCAGACGTGGTACCGGCGGCGGACGCTCGCCTTGGCCCGAAGCGCGCGCAGGACCTTGTCGGGGGTGATCGGCAGCTCGGAGATGCGCACCCCGACGGCGTGCGCGACCGCGTTGGCCACGGCCGCCGCCACGGGCACCATGCTGATCTCGCCGACGCCCTTGGCGCCATACGGGGTATGGGGGTCGGGGCGCTCCAGGAGGATGGGCCGGATCGTCGGCGCGTCGGCGGCCCGCGGGAGCGCGTAATGGATGTACGCCGGGTTGACCAGCCGGCCACCCTCGTAGATGAGTTGCTCGCCCAGCGCGGCCCCCAGGCCCATGACGACCCCGCCGATGATCTGGCTCTCGACCGCGGTGGGGTTGATCGCGACGCCCGAGTCGTGCGCGGCGACCACCTCCAGCACGCGGACCTCTCCCGTCTCCCGGTCCACCTCGACCTCGACCGCCTGGGCGGCGAAGGCATAGGCCGGGGAGATGTCCGCGACTCCCGTCGCTTTGTCGACCAGCTCGGTGTCGACGACGGCTGACTCCACCGCGTTGACCTCGCCGCCGAAGGCCACGACGAGGTCCTCGATCGGGACCCGCGCATTCCCGGCGACGGCGTGGCCGTCGCGCAACGCCACCTCCTCGGGTGCGACGCCCAGCTTGTCGGCGGCGAGCTCTCGGAGGCGGCGGCCCGCGGACCGCGCGGCGGCCCCCACGGCATGGGCACTCATCACCGTGCCGCGGGACGACCAGGACCCCAGGTCGAAGGACGTTTCGTCGGTGTCCATGGTGACGACGTCGATGCGGGAGAGGTCGAGGCCCAGCTCTTCCGCGGCGACCTGGGCGATCAGGGTCTTCTGCCCGGTGCCGGGATCAGCCCCGCCGAACCGGACGCGGACTCGGCCATCCGCCCGGACATCCACGGCCGCCTCCGCCCGATTCGCGTTCTCGTACGTGCGGGCGCCGCTCACGTGCATCGCGACCGCCACCCCCACCCCGCGTCCCGAGCCCCCGCGGCCGCGCTTGTCTCGCCAGCCGATCGCGTCACGGACCGCTTCCAGGCACTCGACGAGGTGGGCCGAGTGAAGCCGCCACCCCGCGTGCGTCACGTCCGCGGGCCGATTCGCGTTGAGGATCCGGAGGTCGATCGGATCGATGCCGAGCGCCTCCGCGAGCTCGTCCATCTGGGACTCGATGGCGAATGTGACCTGGGGGCCGCCATACCCGCGGAACTGGCCGCCGGGATGCTTGTTGGTGTCGACGAGCTCCGCGTGGATGTGCACGCCGAGCGTGCGGTACAGCGAGGCCATGGCGGCAACCCCGGCCCCGGTGACCGATGGCCCGGAGTGGTTGTAGGCCCCGTTGTCGACCAGGATGCGAGCGTCACGATGGGTGAGCCGTCCCTGCGCGTCCGCCCCCGTGGTGAGCTCCACGTCGAAGTCGTGCCGGCACTTCGTGGTGGCGAACTCCTCCTCGCGGCTGAGGATCAGCCGGACCGGACGGCCGGTCTGGAGGGACAGCGCAGCGGCGAGCACCTCGTGGTCCGTGACCTTGGACTTGGACCCGAAGCCGCCGCCGACCGCAACCTCGCGCACGACCACCTGACCCGGCTCCAGACCGAGGATCGCCGCGACCTCCTCGCGCACGAAGTAGGGCGACTGCGTGGACGTCCACAGCTCGAGCCGCGCCGCGTCGCGGTTCCAGCGAGCGAGCGTGCCATTTGGCTCCATGCACGCGTGCGCTTGCCGGCCGAAGCGGTAGCGTCCGTTGACGGTGGTGGCGGCCGCCCTGCGCGCCTCCTCCACGTCACCGTAGGCACGGTCGATCAGCAGGGAGACGTTCGTGCCCGATGGCCGGTCGTGGAGCCGTGGCGCGCCCTTCGCCAGCGCGGCCGCGACCGTGGCGACGGCGGGCAGCGGACGGTAGCGAACCCGGATGGCGGCGAGCGCCGCGGCAGCCTGCGCCGCCGTCTCCGCCGCAACGACCGCGACTTCCTCCCCGACGAAGCGCACGACGTCCTTGGCGAGCGGTCGCCGGTCCGAGAGCCTCCCGCCTTCGTGCTTGTACCGGACGTCGGGGAAGTCCGCGGCCGTGAGCACGGCCAGGACGCCGGGCATTCGCCTCGCGGCTCGGGTGTCGACCGACAGAATCCGCGCGTGCGGGTGGGGACTTCTCAGCACTCGGCCGACCAGCGTGCCCGGGAGCTCGACGTCCGCCACGTACCGGGCCGCGCCGGACGTCCGCGGATCCCATTCGATGTGGCGGACGCGCTGCCCGATCGTCACCGCGCCCGGCCTGCTCTCGCGTGCTCGGCCACGCGGAGCGCGCGGATGATCCCGACGTAGCCCGTGCAGCGACAGATGTTGCCGGACACTTGCCTCCGCAGCTCGAGGTCATCGGCCGGAAGGCCCTGGCGCAGCAGGGCGACGCCGCGGACGATCTGCCCCGGCGTGCAGAAGCCGCACTGCAAGGCGCCCGCATCGGCAAACGCCTCGCGCAGCGGCCGCGCCTCGTCGCGGAGCCCCTCGATCGTTTCGACGTCGTCGGCCCGAACCGCGAGCCCGAGGCACGACATGACGGGCCGGCTCCGCATGAGGACCGTACACGCGCCGCATTCGCCGCGCCCGCACGCCTGCTTGCTGCCGAGGAGCCCGAGACGGTCGCGCAGGACATCGAGCAGCCGGTCGCCGGGCTCCACCCAGATCTCGGTGGGCCGACCGTTGATCCGCGGCGTCGCTCTGGTCAACGCTCGCCCGACGACGGGCCGGTGATGGACCGTGCCGCCACCGGCGGACAGGACGTCCGGGCCGCCGAGCGCGGCCGGGTCTCGTGCGTGTCGCCTAGGAACGCACGGATCACGGTGCTATAGTATTTCGCTGGACACGGCATTTTCAAGAGCACGGTTCCTGGCAGGCACTGCGCTCGTCAGCGAATTCCGAGATCGCGTGGGGGCGTGAGCCGATGCGGCGAGCTCTCCTGGTCCTGGTCGTGGCCGCGGCCGCGTGGGCTCTCCGCCGGCCGATCCGGGACGCGCTGATCCGGCTCACCGGCACGAGCCTGGTCACCGCCGAGCCCCTCGAAAGGGCACAGGTCCGCGCGTCCCACCCGGTGCCCGACCGGGAGGCCCCGTGACGAACGACGCGACCGACGGCGCCGAGCGGGCTCCCCGCGATCGCTCCTCGGAGCGTCGGGACTGGCGGACGTGGCCCGTCTACCAGACGAGCGAGCTGGGTCTGCGCAACTACTGGTACCCGGTGATGTGGTCGTCGCAGGTGGGAGAGCGACCGGTCGCCCTCCAAATCCTCGGCGAACGAATCGTCCTGTGCCGCGACCGGGGGAAGGCCTACGCCCTGCACGATCGGTGCCCGCACCGCGGCGTCCCGCTCAGCCTCGGCCAGAAGCGCTTTCCGGGCACCATCACGTGCGCCTACCATGGTTGGACCTACCGGCTGGACACCGGGGTGATGTGCGCGGCGATCACCGATGGCCCCGATTCGCCGATCGCCGGCAAGGTCGGCGTGCGCACCTATCCCGTGGCCGAACGGCTCGGCCTCGTGTGGGTCTTCGTGGGCGACGACCCGGCGGAGGTCCCGCCGGTCGAGCAGGACATCCCCGAGGAGCTCCTGCGCCATCGCATCGTCATCGGCGGTCGGATCCAGGCCGGAAGACGCGGGAACTGGCGCTACGCAGCGGAGAACGGCTTCGACGAGGGGCATGCGAAGTTCCTGCACCGCGACGCGCTGTGGGCCCGGTTCCGCCGGATGCCCGCGTGGAGCGAGACTCGCATCGTTCGCACGGAGGACGGCCGGTGGATCTCGCGCAAGTGGGAGGCGGTCTACTGGGAGACCGACTTTCCCGGGCTCGGACACTGGCCGCCGCCCCGCACGTGGTGGCAGCCGGTGCTCTCCCGGCCGAACAAGGTGCCTCGAGTGGACCCGCGCATCGCGGCGCTCCACTTGCCGGGCATGGTCTCGGTGCGGCTACCCTACATCCTGCGGGTCGCCTACTCCCACTACATCCACTACGAGTGGGCGGTCCCCGAAGACGCGGCGCATCACCGCTACGTGCAGCTGCTCGTGAGCTTCAAGCCCGAGCGCCTGAGCCGGCTCTGGTTCCGGGTCCAGTACCTCGCCTACATTCGCTGGGTCTTCCACGGGCAGTTCACCGGGCAGGACGCGTGGATGGTCGACGTCATGGACATCCCCCCCGAGCGGCTCTACCGTCCCGACGCCTCCGTCATCGAGTGGCGCCGGTTGGTCGAGGAGCAGCACCGGGGCACCCGTCACTGAGCGGTCGGCTCGATCCGGCCGCTCGAGGCCGTCGCCAGATAGGCGAGTCCCTCCTCGAGCGAGATGACGTTGGCGTACTTCGCGTTCATGTCGAACAGGTTGACCTTGTGCGGGACCGTGGCCCGATCGAACGTACACTCGTGGACGACCGCCACCCGGTAGCCCAGGGAGAAGGCGTCCATCACCGTGGCCCGCACGCATCCGCTCGTGGTCCCGCCCGTCACGAGGAGGGTGTCCACGCGCAGGAGCACGAGATGCGCGGCGAGGTCCGTGCCGAAGAAGGCGCTCGGCCGCGACTTCTCGACGACGATGTCACCCGGCACGGGCGCGATTTCGGCGACGATCTCCGTGTCGTCGCCCCGCGCGAGGTCCTCCCCGGCGCGCGCGTTCTTGGCGGCCCACTGCCCGAGCGTGGACAGGGAGACGTGGCGCCGCCCCGTCGTGTAGAGGACGGCCACGGCCGCCTTTCTGGCTGCGGCCAAGAGCTGCTGGATGGCGGCGATCGCCATCCACGCGGCCTCGCCGCAGCTGGTCCGTTGCTCCCGGACGGCCTCCTCGATCGGCTGCGACGTCCGACCGGCGAAGGCGTAGTTCGTGTCCACGACCAGGACCGCCGGCCGCCGGCCGAGCGGCTGGCTCGACCCGTAACCCGCCGCCGCGTAGATCCGTTGCTCGGACGGGGGGATCACGTCGTCCCACGGCTTCATCACACGCTCCTCCGGCTGCGCGAAGGCCTCGATCGCGCCGGGCATACCCCAGCCGAGGATCTCGACGCCAGGCGAGCACGACCGCGCGCGCCGGCCGGTTGAGCCGGCGCAAGGACGGGCACGTTCACGACTGCCGCGACGCCACGCTGTCGCCGGTGCTCCCGATCGGGCCGGATGACGAGCGTCTGGTCAGCTGCCCGACGGAGCGCAGGCTCTCGCGGGTGAGGATGTCCAGGAGCCGCCGGTTGATGCGTTCGGCGACCCGCCAGCCGCGGTAGACGAACGCCGAGTAGATCTCGACCGTAGCCGCACCCGCGCGGAGCATCGCGGCGGCGTCGTCGCCGGTGAAGACGCCGCCCGAGGCCCGGATGAGCAAGCGCCCGGCGGCATGGTCCGCGACCTCGGCGACGATGCGGAGCGCATCGGCGAACGTCTCCCGCCCGGCCAGGGACCCGTGTCCCGCCGCGAGGCGTGGCTCGACGACCTGCCGCCCGCCGTTCAGACTCACGCCGTCGATCCCGGCCCCGGCGCAGAGGCCGGCCATCGCCAGGACCCGGTCTCGATCACCCGGCGAGTGGTAGGGGGGCAGCTTGACGAACACCGGCCTCTTCCGCCGCAGCACGAGCTCGGCCACCAGGTCGCCGACGAGCTCGAGCTCGCGCATGCGTTCGGACTCCGACGTGTTCGGGCAGATGAGCCCCACCTCGACGGCGGCCACGTATGGCTCGAGGGCGGCGACGCCGGCCAGGATGCTTTCCGTCGAGAACCCAGCCACGCTGGCGATGACCGCGGTGTGCTTGACCGGCCTCGACCGGAGCCTTCGAACCGCGGCGTCGATGCCCTTGTTGGGCAGGCCCATCGAGTTCGCGATCGACAACCGGTCCGGGTAGCGAACCAGCCGCGGGCGCGGGTTCCCCGCGCGGAATTCCGGCGTGAGCGAGCCGATGACGACGTAGCCGAAGCCGAGGTGCTGGAGACTCGGCAGCAGGTCACCGTCCTTGTCGAAGCCCGGAGCCAGGC
>CAZDYT010000076.1:0-10904 GCA_964509395.1 uncultured bacterium | reverse complement strand
CGCAGCGCCGCGGGAAACTCACGCTAGAGGTGGCGGCGGATGGCGGTGGTCTTCGCCGCGGGCTGCTCCGGGGACGGCAGCCTGGGCGGGTGCGAGTGTTCCCAGACCGGGCGCGCCGGGTTGGGATCTCCCTCGTAGCGCGGAAACAGATGCCAGTGTAGGTGCGGGACCGTGTTCCCGAGTAGCTCGTAGTTCATCTTGCGCGGCTTGAAGGCCGCGGCGATGGCCCGCGCGATCCGCAGCATGTCCTGGAAGTACTGCGCGCTCTCGCGTTCCGCGAGCTGGTAGAGTTCCGTTGCGTGCGTCTTGGCGATCACCAGCGTGTAGCCGCGATAGTGCTGATCGTGTCCGAGGACGGCGACCGACGCGGAGAGGTCCTGGATCTTCCGGACCGGCTCACCCGAAGTCGGATGCCGGCACGTCTCGGCATTCCGCAGCGCGTCCACCACGGCACAGAACACACAGCCCGCCTCGCTCACGCCGCCCTCCTCTCGATCAGACGAGCCCGACCGGTCCGGCCCCGGCGGTCAGGACGCGGTTCGTGGCGTTCATCGGTCCGGGCGTATGATACCCGGCCCCGCGCCGGGCGGGCGGTTTCGAGGGCGGCGGCTTTGGTGTATCGTGACACAGCGTGCTCGCGACCGACCTCCCCGCTGGGAGAGGGAAGGGTGCCCCTCTCGCCCTGGAGGGGAGAGGGAGCGGGAAACCGGAGGTTGGCCGTGGCTGACCGTGATCTCTGCTTCACGCCCGCAACGGAGCTGGTCCGGCTGTTCCGCGCGCGCAAGGCCTCGCCGCTCGAGGTGATGGAGGCCGTCTTCACGCGGATCGACCGGCTGAACCCCGAGCTCAACGCCTACGTCACGCTGGCGCGGGAGTCCGCGCTCCGGGCCGCGCGGGCCGCCACGGCCTCCCTCAGGCGCGGCGCCGCGCTCCGCGCGCTACACGGCGTGCCGGTCTCCATCAAGGACCTGACCCCGACCGAGGGGATCCGGACGACGTGGGGCTCGAGGCTTTTCGAGCATCACGTCCCGGACGAGGACGCCCTCATCGTCCAGCGCCTCAAGGCCGCCGGGGCCATCGTCGTCGGCAAGACCAACACGCCGGAGTTCGGCGCCGGCGGCAACACCTTCAACGCCGTGTTCGGCGCCACGCGGAACCCGTGGAACCCGGCGCTGACGTGCGGCGGCTCGAGCGGCGGCGCCGCCGTCGCGCTCGCGACCGGGATGGGCCCCCTCGCGCAGGGCTCCGATCTCGGCGGCTCGCTCCGGATGCCGGCCGCCTTCTGTGGCGTCGTGGGCTTCCGCACGACGCCGGGGCTCGTCCCCTACCACCCCCGCGAGCTCGCCTGGGACACCCTGTCCGTGACCGGCCCGATGGCGCGGACGGTCGCCGACACCGCGCTGATGCTCTCGGTGGTCGCCGGGCCCGACGACCGCGCGCCGATCTCCTATGCGGTGGAGACCCGGGAGTTCGTGCGCGCCGTCAAGGCGCCCGCGGTGAAGGGCTGGCGCGTCGCCTGGACTCCGGACCTCAACGGCTTGCTTCCGGTCGATGAGGAAATCGCTCGCGTGGCCGAGGGCGCTCCCCGCATCTTCCGCGCGCTCGGCGCCCGGGTGGAGGCGGCCTGCCCCGACTTCTCCGAGGTCAACGAGATCGTGCTCGGGACGCGCGGGCTCTCGATGGTGGCCCTCCACGCCGACAAGCTCCCGGAGTGGCGGGCCGAGATGCAGAAGGGGCTCGTCTGGAACATCGAGCAGGGGCTGACCCTGACGCCGCAGGCGATCGGCCGCGCGGAGAAGCTCCGGACGATCCTCTGGCACCGGGTGCGGACCTTCATGGAGACGCGCGACCTCTTGATCCTGCCGACGACGCCCGTGCCCCCGTTTCCGGTCGAGCAACCCTATCCCACCGAGGTCAACGGCAAGCCCCTCGAGCACTACATCCAGTGGGCCTACCTCACCTATGCCATCACGCTCACCGGGCTCCCGGCGATCTCGGTCCCGTGCGGCTTCACGCGGGAGGGCCTGCCCGTCGGCCTTCAGATCGTGGGGCGCCGGCGGCAGGAGGCGGCGGTCCTGCGGGCGGCGGCGGCGTTCGAGGCGGCAGCGCCGTGGGCGGCCGCGATCCCGCCCGTGGTGCGGTCGGGAGCATGAGGCGATGGGCACTACTCATCGGCTCGACGCCGGCCTCGTCCACTACGAGTGGAACAACGCCATCCCGGCGCGGCTCACCATCGAGCCCGGGGACACCGTCGTCTTCGAGACGCGGGACGCCGCCGACGGCTACTACACCCCGGCCTCGACCCACGCCGACGTCGCGGCGCGCGGCCCGTTCCGCGGCCACCCCCTGACGGGGCCCGTCCATGTCCAGGGGGCGCGGCGGGGTGACGTGCTCGTGGTCGAGATCCTCGAGGTGCGCCCCGCGGCCTCCTTCGGCTGGACCCACATCCGACCCGGCCGCGGGCTCCTGCCGGAGGCCGAGTTCCCGAAGCCGTACCTCCAGCTCTGGGACCTCGCCGACGGGAGCCACGCGCGCGTAGGCCACGGGATCGCGGTGCCGATGGCGCCGTTCCCGGGCGTCATGGGAGTGGCGCTCGACGAGCCGGGCGGCCACAGCACGATGCCGCCCCGGAAGAACGGCGGCAACATGGACGTCAAGCAGCTCACGGCGGGGACGACGCTCTACTTGCCGGTGTGGGTGGACGGCGCCCTCTTCAGCGTGGGCGACGGCCACGCCGCTCAGGGCGACGGCGAGGTCTGCATCAGCGCCGTCGAGATGGCGGCGCAGGTCACGCTGCGCTTCGCTCTCGAGCCCGGGCGCTTCCTGGCGGAGCCCCGGCTCCGGACCGGCGGCCCGCCCGGGAGTGCGGCCCATCGCGGGCCGCACTTCGCCACGACCGCGCATGGGCCCGACCTCTTCGCCGCCGCGCAGCAGGCGATCCGCTACATGATCGACCACCTCGTCCGCGAGCGCGGCCTCTCGCGCGAGGAGGCGTACGTCCTCTCGAGCGTCGCCGTCGACCTCAAGATCAGCGAGATCGTCGACGCGCCGAACTGGATCGTCTCGGCGTTCCTTCCCGAGAGCATCTTCAGTGTGAAGTAGCTGCGCCGACGCGGGGCCCCTTGACACCGGCCCGGGGGCTCGCGAATAATCGCGGCAACTCACGCGCCGGCTCTCGGCCGAGTCGCGCGTGCCGAGGGCTCCGGAAGAGGAGGGTCGGTGGCGCTTCGCGCGGACCCGACGGGCACCTACGGGGAGGAGATCCTCGTTCACGCCCCGACGTTCCCCGGGCGCCGACGGGTATCGCTGACGCTCCGGCGCGAGGCGCGCCTCGCCTACGCGATCCTGATGCCGACCCTCCTCGTGGTCCTCTGCCTCGTGGCCTACCCGTTCTTCTCGGCGATCTACCTGAGCCTCCAGAACAAGATGGTCGGCGCCCCGGGCCGCTTCGTCGGCCTCCGGAACTACGTGGAGCTGTTCCGGGACGAGGTCTTTCTCCGGACCGTCTACAACACCGTCGTCTACACCGGCGTCGCGGTCGCCCTCAAGTTCCTCCTCGGGCTCACCATGGCCCTGATCCTCGACCAGGAGCGGCGATTCAACCACATCTTCCGGACGCTCCTGTTCGTTCCGTGGGCCGTCCCGGTCGTCATCGTGGCTTTGAATTGGCGGTGGATCTACGACGACCTGAGCGGGTTCCTCAACAACTTCCTCATCACCTTCCACATCACGAACAACATCATCTCCTGGCTCTCCAACCCGAGCCTGGCCATGGGCTGCGTCATCGCCGTCGTGGTCTGGTCCGGGACGCCCTTCTACTCGATGACGTTTCTCGCCGGGCTCCAGGCGATCCCCCGGGAGCTTTACGAGGCGGCCGAGATCGACGGGGCTTCCATTGTCCAGCAGTTTCTTTACATCACGGTGCCGCGCCTCCGGACGATCTTCCTCACGACCGTGATGCTCTCGACCATCTGGACCGCCACGAACCTCCAGTACGTGTTCGTCCTGACCCGGGGCGGGCCGGCCAGCCGGACGGAAATCTTTCCGCACCTCGCCTACATGACTGCCCTGGGCGCGCGCCGCCTGGGGATGGGCGCCGCCATTTCCCTGGTGTTCTTCCCGCTTCTCGTCGTCCTGATCATCCTGCTCACGCGGCGGATGCTGCGCCAGGCCGACGAGTAGGCCCACCATGCGGACGATTTCCGGCACGGGGCGGCTGCTCAAGTGGATCGGCAATAGCCTGCTGGTCATCATGCTCGTGTGGACCCTGGTGCCGTTTTACTGGATGGCCGTGACCTCGCTGAAGAAGGACCGCGAGATCTACGGGTTCGAGGCGACGCTGATTCCGCGCCAGCCGACGCTGGTCGCCTACCAGCGCCTGTTCCGGGAGACCCCCTTCTTCAAGTATCTCCGGAACTCGAGCATCATCGCGGTGACGACCACGGCCGCGTCCCTCGTCTTCGGCTGCCTGGGCGCCTATGCCCTGGCGCGCCTCCGGTTCCCGGGGCGGGCGCTCATCGCCCGCGGCCTGGTCTTCACGTACCTGGTCCCGCCGGCTCTGCTCTTCATCCCGCTCTTCGCGGTGATGTCGACGCTGCGGCTCACGGACACCTACGAGGGCCTCATCCTCGCGTATCTCGGGTTCACCGTCCCCTTCTGCTCGTGGCTCCTCATGGGGTACTTCCGCTCGGTGCCGCTGGAGCTGGAGGAGGCGGCGCTGGTGGACGGCTGCTCGCGCCTGGGGACGCTCGTGCGGGTCATCCTGCCGATGTCGCTCCCGGCGCTCGCCGTCGTCGCCTTCTTCTCGTTCACGCAGTCGTGGAACGAGTTTCTCTACGCCCAGGTCTTCGTCAACACGGTCGAGGTGCGGACGATCACCGTCGGCCTCACCATGTTCATCATCGAGGACGTCTTCTTCTGGGGCCCGATGATGGGGGCGGCCTTGCTCAGTGCCATCCCGCCGGTCGTGGTGTACCTGGTCTTCCAGCGGTGGGTCGTGAAGGGCCTGACGCTCGGCGCCGTGAAAGGATGAGCGAAAGGAGGAGGGGTATGGAATCGACGCGCATGACCCGACGACAACTGCTGAAGGCCGCGGGGGCGGCCGGGCTGGCCACCACGGCGCCGTGGTGGCTCGTGAACAAGAGCCACGCGGCGCGGGCCAAGAAGCTCATCTTCTGGCAGCTCCCCAACTTCACGCCGCTCGCGGACCAGCTCCAGAAGGAGCAGGTCTACGAGTTCGCCAAGTCGGCGGGGCTGAAGGACCCCGAGGTCGAGTACGCCGTCGTGCCCAACGAGGGGATGCTGCAGAAGCTCGCCGCCGCCTTGGAGGCGGGCAACCCGCCCGACGTGGTGCGGCTCTACGAGTCCAACGTCCAGTTCTACGCGGCGCAGGGGCACCTCCTGGACGTCACCGACATCGTGGACCGGATGCGCCGGGAACCCAAGGGGATCTTCGAGTCGGCCATGATCTCCGTCCTCTACAAGGGCCGGGCGTACGGCGTCCCCCTGGCCGTGAACCCCTGGCCCGTTCACGCGCGGGTCGACCTCCTGGAGCAGCACAAGCTCGAGTATCCGAAGACCTGGGACGAGTTCATCGAGACCAGCAAGAAGATCCAGTCGCCGCCGCGTCTGTTCGCCTTCGGGATGTGCCTGGGTCTGGTCGAGGACACGACGGACAACGTGATGAACATCCTCTGGTGCTACGGCGGCAAGATGGTCGAGGCGGACAACAAGACCGTCGTCATGAACTCGCCCGAGAACCTCGCCGGCGTCAAGGTGATCGAGGCGATGTTCAAAGTGCACAAGATCATCCCGCCCGGCACCATCTCGTGGGACAACTCGGGGAACAACAAGGCCTACCAGTCGCGGCAGGCCGCGTTCGTCATGAACCCGACGAGCATCTACGCCTACCTCGACCAGAACGACAAGGACCTCCAGAAGGCGACCGGCCTCTTCCCGGTCCCGGCCGGGCCCAAGGGGACCGTCAACCAGATCGACACCTGGGCGTTCGGCGCGTTCAAGCAGAACCCGTACCCCGAGCTGGCCAAGGGGCTCCTCGACCACTTCATGCAGCCCGCGAACTACGACAAGATCATCCAGTCGACGGGCGGGAGGTGGGTCCCGGTCTACAAGCGCCTCTTCGACAGCCCCTTCTGGCGGGAGAAGCCCGCGTTCAAGCACTTCATCCAGATGGCCGAGACCGGCGTGCCGGTGAGTTACGCGGGCTCGCCGACGCCCGCCGCGGGTGAGGTCCTCAACACGCAGCTCATCCCGAAGATGATCCAGCGGGTGCTGGTGGAGAACTGGGAGCCGGCGCGGGCCCTCGAGGAGAGCCACAAGCGGATCGCCGAGGTGTACGCACGGTATCAGGGTTAGCCGGCCACGGCCGGACGTAGAAGGCCCGGCTCCCGGCCTGGGGGCCGGGCCTTTTGCGTGCTTGGGGGGGTAACGATGGCAGACGACCGAGCGCTGGCGGGACAGGTCGCGTGGATCACGGGCTCGTCACGCGGGTTGGGGAGGGTGATGGCGACCCACCTCGGCCGCCTGGGGGCGGCGGTGGTCGTGCACGGGACGACCCTGACCTCCGCGCGCGCCTTCGGCGAGGCCGAGTCGCTGGATCAGGTCGCGCGTGACGTGGCCGCCGAGACGGGCGGCCGGGTCCTCGCCGTGTGGGGTGACCTCACCGATCCGCGGGAGGTGGCGGCCGCCGTGACGAAGATCCGCGCCGAGCGGGGCCGGATCGACATCCTGGTCAACAACGCGGGCGGCGACATCGGGCCCGCCGGTGCCATGGGCCCCCGCGGCGGCAAGCCCGAGCAGAACGACTGCGTCTTCATCGCGGTGGAGGACGTCCGCGCCGTGCTCGACCGCAACCTGCTCTCCTGCATCCTGGTCTGCCGCGAAGTGGTGCCGGAGATGATGGCGCACAGGTCGGGCCGCATCGTGAACATCGGGAGCGTCGCGGGACTCCACGGCCGGGCGGAGGGCGCCATCTACGCCGTCGCGAAGGCTGCCGTCCACGAGTACACGCGTTGCCTCGCCGTCCAGCTCCGCCCTTACAACATCCCGGTGAACTGCATCGCGCCGGGCGGGACGCTCACGGCGCGGTTCCTGGGGACCGGACAGGCCGAGCCGGCGGTGCTGGAGAAGGGCGAGGCGCTCGAGGGGTACGGCCGCGCGGAGGACATCGCCCGGGCGGTCGAGTTCTTCGTGACCGACGCGAGCCGGCACATCAGCGGCCAGCTGCTCCGCGTGGACGGCGGGGCCCAGACCTACCCGGCCTGAACTCTTCCTGCTCCGATCCGGGGCGCCCGGACGGGCGCTCCGTCGCCGCGTCTTCCGGTGTCCTGTTCGGTGTCTATCGCCCCGGCTCAGGTCACCACGTTCTGCGGCCGGCCTTCCAGGAAGGCGATGACGTTGTCCACGACGCCGGCGTTGAGGAGGTCCATTCCCTCGGGCGTCTGGTCGGCGTTGTGGGGGGTCAGCACCACCTGCTCGCACGCGAGGAGCGCGTGCTCCCTGGGCAACGGCTCCTGGTCGAACACGTCCAGCCCGGCGCCGCCCAGATGCCCGGCCTTGAGCGCCGCTACCAGCGCCGTCGACTCGACGATCGCTCCCCGCGCCGTGTTGACCAGGATCGCCCCGCGCTTCATGAGCCCGAGCTCCCGTGCCCCGATGAGCCCCCGGCTCTCGGGCGTGAGCTTGAGGTGGAGGCTGACGACGTCCGCCGTCCGCAGGAGGTCGTCCAGCGGGACGAACCGGACGCCGAGCGCGGCGGCCCGCTCGGGCGAGGGGTTGAAAGTCCACGCCACCACCTCCATGCCGATGGCCCTCGCCAGGCGCGCCACGGCGGCGCCGATGGTCCCGGCGCCCACGAGGCCCAGGGTCTTCCCGCCGAGGTAGACGTTGTCGATGCTCCGCGTCCAGCGGCCCGCCCGGAGCTCCGCCGTCTGGAAGGCCGCGCGCTTGGCGACCGCCAGCATGAGGCCGAAGGCGTGCTCGCCCACGATGGACGCCGTCTTCCCCGGGATGTTGCAGATGACGATCCCCAGCTCGCGCGCCGCGCCGAGATCGAAGCTGTCGGTGCCGATGCCGCACACAGTCGCCATTCGGAGTTTGGGGAGCGCGCGGAGGGCTTCGGCCGGCCACTTGACGACCCCGCGCGTGTTCATGAGACAGACGGCATCCCGGGCCCGGGCGATCTGCTCCCCGAGCGTCCGGGGCCGGTCCTTGTGGAGGATGACGTCGCCGTAGGGTCGGAGTCGCTCGAGGTGCGGGGAGCCCTGGATCTGGGGCGGGTCATCCCCGGGCACGACGATGACGGCGCGTTCGCGGGCGCTCATGGCGGCCTCCCTCGGGTCGGCAGGGGCGAAGCAGTCGGTCGTGTGCTACGCTGCTCACGCCACGGGGGCCGACCCCGGGGCATTGTATCAAGAGGAGGAACGACTGGAGAGGAGCGGTGAGCATGATCATCGGTGACGTCAGCGAGCGGTTGCGGGCCACGCGGCCCGAGTCGGCGGCCTGGTACGCGCGGGCGCAGCGGGCGATCGCCGGCGGGGTGGGGCACGATCTGCGGTATGCCCCGCCGAGCCCGACCTGCATCACGCACGGCCAGGGGGCCTACAAGTGGGACGTGGACGGCCACCGCTACATCGACTACGGGCTGGGGAACGCGGCCCTCCTGCTCGGCCACGCGCATCCGGCCATCGTCGCGGCGGTGCGGGAGGCGGTGGGCCGCGGGACCCACTTCGGCAACGACCACCCGGCACAGATCCTGTGGGCCGAGGCCATCACGCGGCTCGTCCCCTGCGCCGAGCGGGTCCGCTTCGTGAACTCCGGCAGCGAAGCCAACATGCTGGCGGCGCGGCTCGCGCGCGCCTTCACGGAGCGGGGCAAGCTCCTGCGCTTCGAGGGACACTTCCACGGCTGGCACGACGACCTCGCGACCGGCTTCGCCTGTCCCTTCGACGTCCCCCCGAGTCGCGGCCTCGCGCCGGGGACCGGGCTCGGCGCGGTCATGATTCCCGCCAACGATCTCGACCGCCTGGCCGAGACTCTCCGGCGCGACCGCGACATCGCGGCGGTCATCCTCGAGCCCTCGGGCGCCTCCTGGGGGACGGTTCCGCTCGCGCCGGGCTTCCTCGCGGGGGTGCGCGAGCTGGCGACCCGCCACGACGTGCTCCTCGTCTTCGACGAGGTGATCACCGGGTTCCGCTGGGCGCCCGGCGGGGCCCAGCAGCGCTACGGCGTGAGGCCGGATCTCTCCACGCACGCGAAGGTGATCGCGGGCGGCATGCCGGGCGGGGCGGTCTGCGGCCGCGCGGAGGTGATGGACCGGCTCGCGATCCGCGGGGACGCCCGGCACGACCGCTACGAGCGGGTGATGCACCTGGGCACCTTCAACGCGAACCCGGTTTCGGCCGCGGCCGCCCTGGCGTGCCTCGGGATCGTGGCGACCGGCGAGCCCCAGCGGCACGCCGACCTGATCGCCGCCCGGCTGCGCGATGGCCTCGACGCGGTGCTGGAGCGCCGGGGGATCACGGGATACGTCTACGGCGAGGCCTCGACGTTCCACATCTACGTGGAGGCCGCGTCCGGGAGCGGTCGGCCGCGCGAGCAGCTCCGGACCCTGGACGCCGCGACCCTGAAGTCGATCCCCGGCCCCGTCGTCGCCGCGATTCAGAACGGCTTCCGCGTCCGCGGCATGGAGCTGATGAGCTACACGGGCGGCGTGACGAGCGCGGCCCACACCGAGGCCGACGTGGCGGAGACGGTCGCGGCGTTCGACGACCTGGCCGGCGAGCTGGCGGGCACGGTGCTCGCGAAGGTGTGACGGGGGAGACGGGGATGCGCCTCGTCGGCAAAGCGACCGCGGTGACGGGCGCGACGCGCGGGATCGGGCGGGCGATCGCCCTCGCCTTCGCCCGCGAGGGGGCCGACGTGCTGGTGAACGGCCGCGACGCAGCGGCGGGGCGGGCGGTCTGCGCCGAGATCGAGGCCCTCGGCCGGCGGGCCGTCTGGCACGCGGCGGACCTCGGACGCGTGGCGGAGGCCCGCGGCGTGGTGGCGGCTGCGCTCGCCGCCTTCGGGCGGGTGGACGTGCTGGTCAACAACGCCGGGCTGTTCCAGCGGAAGCCGGCCCTCGAGCTCGAGGAGGCGGACTGGGATGGCCTCCTGGACGTGAACCTGAAGGGGGCCTTCTTCTGCGCGCAGGCCGCCGCCCGCGCGATGCTCGGGCGCGGCGGGGCGATCGTCAACGTCGCGTCCGACGCGGCGTGGAGCGGCGGCATCAACCCCTGCGCCCACTACGCCGCCTCGAAGGCGGGACTGGTTTCGATCACCCGCTCCCTCGCGAAGGAGCTCGCGCCGCACGGCATCCGCGTCAACGCGCTCGCGCCGGGCCTCATCGCCACCGAGATGGGCGGCACCGCCGCCGCGACGCTGCCGGGGCTCCGGATCCCGCTCGGGCGCGACGGCACGCCCGAGGAGGTGGCAGCGGCGGCCCTCTTCCTGGCCTCGGAGGAGGCGAGCTACGTGACCGGCGCCAACCTGAACCTGAGCGGCGGGCTTTTCCTGGACCGCTGAAGCGCATGGCGCCCGTCATCGATGCGCACCTCCACGTCTGGGACGAGACCGCCTTCGGCAAGGACCCTGGCCCCATGCGCGTGGGCTACAGCGCGCAAGCCACGGCGTCGGTCGAGCTGTTCATGGATTACATGGACGAGGCCGGTGTCGAGAAGGCCGTGTTCGTCCAACCGTGGTTCTACCACTGGGACAACTCGTACATGACGCGATGCCTCCAGCGGTACCCGGACCGGTTCCGGGGCGCCTGCGTCATCGACCCCCGCGGTCCTGGGGCGCCGGCCGCGCCCCGACACTGGCGGGCTCCGGGCGCGACCGGGACC
>CAZDYT010000075.1:0-11009 GCA_964509395.1 uncultured bacterium | reverse complement strand
TGTTCCGTCTCTCCGATTGCGCCTTCGCGCCGGACGTGGTAGAATTCCGGCGCTATTTTGCGGACTTCGACGTGTGCCGTGAACCGCGCCAAGGGTGCAGTGGGCGTGCACCAGGAGCGGCGATTGGGGGTCCCCCCCGGGAGGTCTCTCTGCCATGCCCGTCCCTGCTGCCCGGAAGAAGACGCTCGTCGAGGAGTACCGGCTCCACGAATCCGACACCGGCTCGCCGGAGGTTCAGGTCGCACTCCTCACGGCACGGATCAACGGCTTGACCGAGCATTTCAAGCTCCATCACAAGGATCACCACTCGCGCCGCGGACTGCTCAAGCTGATCGGCAAGCGTCGCAGCCTTCTCGAATACCTCAGACGAAAGGACCCCGAGCGGTACCGGCAGGTTATCGACAGGCTGGGGATCCGCCGGTAGGAGGGCCGCGGGCATGACCGCCCGCACGGAGGCTCTTGGAGGATAAGAACGCGCAATGGCAACAGGACAGACCACGCAGATCGAGATCGGGGGGCGGGTGCTCAGCCTGGAGACGGGACAGGTGGCCAAGCAGGCGGACGGAGCCGTGCTGGTTCGGTTTGGCGACTCCGTGGTCCTCGCGACCGTCGTGGCCTCGAAGAGCGCCGTCGAAGGGCAGGACTTCTTCCCGCTCACCGTTGACTACAGGGAGCGCGCGTACGCGGGTGGCCGCATTCCTGGCGGCTTCTTCAAGCGCGAGGGACGGCCGATGGAGAAGGAGATCCTCACCTCGCGCCTCATCGACCGCCCGCTCCGGCCCCTCTTCCCGAGGGGGTTCCGGAACGAGATCCAGGTGATCGCCCTCGCGATTTCGGCTGACCAGGAGAACGACCCGGACATCCTCGCCATGAACGGCGCTTCGGCAGCCGTCACGGTCGCGGGGCTGCCGTTCCTCGGGCCCTTCGGCGCCGTCCGGATGGGCCTCGTGGACGGCCGTCTCCTGGTGAATCCGACGGAGTCGCAGCTCGGGCGGTCCAGCCTGGACCTCGTGGTCGCGGCGACGGAGGAGTCCGTCGTGATGGTCGAGGCTGGGGCCAAGGAAGTCCCGGACGAGACGCTGGTCGAGGCGATCGCGCTCGCGCATGCCGAGTGCAAGGGCCTGGTGCGGGCCCAGCGCGCCCTCGCCGCACTGGCCGGAAAGCCCCGCTGGCCGTTCGACGACCGGGCCCACGAGGATCCCGCCCTCGAAGCGCGGGTCCGGAGTGCCGACGGGGCGCGGATCCGTGAGATCATCACGATCCCCGAAAAGGTGCAGCGCGGGCAGGCGCTCGTGCGGCTGGCCGACGAGGTGACGGCGGCGGTCGATCCCGACGGCTTGCGGAAGGCGAAGGTGAAGGAGTACCTCGACAAGATCGAGCGGGAGGAAGTCCGGCGGGCCATCCTCGACGGGGGGGTCCGCATCGACGGCCGCTCGCCGTGGGAAACGCGTCCCATCTCGGCGCAGGTCTCGTTCCTTCCGCGCACCCACGGCTCCGCCCTGTTTACACGCGGGGAGACGCAGGCCCTGGTCGCGGCAACGCTCGGCACCAAGTCCGACGAGCAGAAGGTCGAGGCTCTGGAGGGCGGGTCCTTCAAGCCGTTCATGCTCCACTACAACTTCCCCGCGTTCAGCGTTGGCGAGGTCCGCCGGTTCGGTAGCCCCGGCCGCCGCGAGATCGGGCACGGCGCCCTGGCGGAGCGCTCGATCCAGCCGGTCCTGCCGCCGAGGGAGCAGTTCCCGTACACGATCCGCGTGGTCTCCGACATCCTGGAATCGAACGGCTCCTCGTCGATGGCGACCGTGTGCGGAGCCTCGCTCGCCCTGATGGATGCCGGCGTGCCGATCCTGGCGCCGGTGGCCGGCATCGCCATGGGCCTCGTCAAAGAGGGCGACCGGGTCGCCATCCTCACGGACATCATGGGGACGGAAGACCACTACGGCGACATGGACTTCAAGGTCGCCGGAACCGAGAAAGGCGTGACCGGGCTTCAGATGGACATCAAGACCGCGGGGGTTGCGCGCGGGATCATGGCGGAGGCCCTCCGCCAGGCTCGCGAGGCCCGCCTGTACGTCCTCTCGAAGATGCGGGAAGCGATCGCGGCGCCGCGGCCCGAGCTTTCCCCCTACGCGCCGCGCTTCGTCACGATCAAGATCAAGCCGGAGAAGATCCGCGAGGTCATCGGCCCGGGAGGCAAGGTCGTCCGCGGCATCCAGGAGCAGACGGGCGTCAAGATCGACATCGAGGACGACGGCCGGGTCATGCTTTTCGGCCCCGATTCCAAGATGGTGCAGCAGGCGATCGACATCATTCACGGGATCTGCAAGGAGGCCGAAGTCGGCCGCCTCCACCTCGGCAAGGTGAAGAAGGTCGTCGACTTCGGCGCCTTCGTCGAGATCATGCCCGGGACCGAGGGGCTCCTCCACATCTCCCAGATCGCCGAGGAGCGGACGCGGCGCGTCGAGGATGTGCTGAGCGAGGGCGACCAGGTGCTCGTCAAGGTCATCGAGGTGGACCCCTCGGGGAAGATCCGTCTGTCACGCCGGGCCGCGCTGAAGGATCCCGGAGCAGAGGGGATCGGCCAGGAGCAGCTGTCGGGGCGTCCCGGGGACGGCTCGCCGCCCGACGAGGTGCGCGAGCCGCGCCCGGACCGCGACCGCGGCGACCGAGACCGCCAGCGCGGGGATCGGGATCGCGGGCGCGGCTACCGCCGGTGAGGGATTTCTCGGACCACCCGCGAGGGTGCCGCGGACCATCTCGGCCGTGACGCACTCGGCTGACCTGCGAGCGGGTACCCGCCTCGCGGACGTCCCGGCCTCTGGGCCGCTGTCCCGGTCTATCGCGGCGAACGATCGGGCGCACCCACGGCCCTCGGCCGTGGATACCCGCCCCCCCGGCTTTCACACGCACGCTTGAGCGGGCTGCTCTCGCGTGACGAGCGCTCGTTACAGAGGGGTGAGTTGACGGTGGACGGCGAGTATCAGAAGAGCATCCTCCCGAACGGGATCCGCCTGGTCACCGAGCGGATTCCGCACGTGCGCTCCGTCGCCGTCGGCGTCTGGGTGGAGACGGGGAGCCGCCACGAGCCGCTGGCGCGAAGCGGCGTCTCCCATTTCATCGAGCACCTGGTGTTCAAGGGCACCGAGTCCCGAACCGCCGAGGAGGTGGCCAAGGCCGTCGACTCCGTCGGCGGGCAGATGGACGCCTTCACGACGAAAGAGCACACCTGCTTCTACGTCACGGTGCTCGACCAGCATCTGCCGCTGGCGGCCGAGCTCCTCTCCGACATCCTCCTCCACCCGCTCCTCGCAGCGGAAGACATCGACCGCGAACGGAGCGTCGTCCTGCAGGAGTTCCGGATGGTCGAGGACACGCCGGACGACCTCATCCACGACCTCTTCGCGGAGCGGGTGTGGGCGGGGCACCCGCTGGGCCGGCCCATCCTCGGCGACAGACGAGTCATCCGGGGCCTGGCCCGGGAGACCATCCTCGCGCACTTCGTCGACGAGTACTGTCCGGCGCGGACCACGATCGCGGCGGCGGGGCGGCTCGAGCACGAGCAGCTCCTGGATCTCCTCGGCAAGTGCTTCCTCGACTTCCGGCGGCCGGCGGTCCCGCGGGACGGCGAGGCGCCGCCGGCGCTCACGCCCCGGCTGGAGCTGATCGAGAAGTCTCTGGAGCAGGTGCACTTCGTGCTGGGTGGTCCGGGCCTTCGCCAGGACGCGCCCGAACGCTACGTCCTCTACCTCCTGAACACGACCGTGGGCGGCAGCATGTCCTCGCGGCTCTTCCAAGAGGTCCGGGAGCGCCAGGGCCTGGTCTACTCGATCTACTCCGGTAACGCCGCGTTTCGGGACTGCGGGCTCTTCTACGTCTACGCCGGGACCGAGCCCGCTCACTTCCCCAAGGTGCTCGGCCTCGTGATGGACGAGCTCCGCAAGCTCAAGCGGCAGGGCGTGACCGCCGACGAGCTCACCCGGGCCAAGGAACACCTCAAGGGCAGCCTCATGCTCTCGCTCGAGTCGACGTCGAGCCGGATGACCCGGATCGCGAAGCAGGAGCTCTACTTCGGCCAGTACTTCACGCTGGACGAGATCCTCGCGGCCATCGACCGGGCGCGGGTCGAGGACCTCGAGGTCCTGGTGGCGGAGCTCCTCGGGCGCAGCCCGCTTTCCCTCGTGGCGCTCGGGCCGGCCGGGGCGGGCGCGGTCGACCCGGACGTCCTGACGGTCTGATCCCGGAGGCCGCGCGATGATCTCCCGCTATACGCGGCCGGAGATGAACACCGTCTGGAGCGATGAGGCGAGGTACGCCAGGTGGTTGGCCGTGGAGCTCGCGGTCTGCGAGGCCTACGCCCGGCGGGGGATCATCCCGGTCGAGGCGGCCGCGCGGATCCGGAGCCGGGCTCGGGTCGATGCCCGTCGGATCGCCGAGATCGAGGCGCGGGTCCGCCACGACGTCATCGCGTTCCTGACGAATCTCGAGGAGGCCATCGGCGAGGACTCCCGATTCGTCCACCTTGGCCTGACCTCCTCCGATGTCGTGGATACCGCGCTCGCGCTCCAGCTCGTCGAGGCCGCCGACCGGCTGCTCACGGGACTCGATCGGCTCCGCGACGTCCTCAGGAGCCTCGCCCTCCGCCACCGCGATACGGTGATGGTCGGCCGGACGCACGGCGTCCATGCGGAGCCGACGACGTTTGGCCTCAAGGTGGCCGGTTGGTACGCGGAAGCCGGTCGCAACCGCGAGCGTCTGGTCCGCGCCCGCGAGGTCGTGCGGGCGGGGAAGATCTCGGGCGCCGTCGGGAACTTCGCGCACGTGGCTCCCGAGATCGAGGCCGAGGTGTGCGGAGCCCTCGGGCTCATGCCCGCCCCGGTCTCGACCCAGATCGTGCAGCGGGACCGCCACGCCGAGTTCGTGGCTACGTGCGCGATCGTCGGCGCCAGCCTGGAGAAGATCGCCACCGAGATCCGGGGCCTCCAGCGCACCGAGATCCTGGAGCTGGAGGAGCCGTTCATCGAGGGCCAGAAGGGCTCCTCGGCGATGCCCCACAAGCGGAACCCGGTGTCGTGCGAGCAGGTGACGGGTCTGGCCCGCGTCCTGCGCGCGCACGCGGGCGCCGCGCTCGAGGACGTTGCCCTCTGGCACGAGCGGGACATCAGCCACTCCTCCGTCGAGCGCATCATCCTCCCGGACTCGACGATCCTGCTCGACTACATGCTCGCCCAGATGGTGCGGATCCTGGAAGGCCTCGTCGTGGACGCCGACCGGATGCGCGAGAACCTCGAGCGCTCCTACGGGCTCATCTACTCGCAGCGGGTGCTGCTCGCGCTCACCGACGCCGGGCTCGGCCGCCAGGAGGCGTACGAGGTCGTCCAGCGCGACGCGATGCGGGCCTGGCGCGAGCGCCGGTCGTTCCTCGAGTGCCTCCAGGAGAACCCCGCGGTGACGGCCCGGATCCCCGCCGACACCTTGAAAGCGTGCTTCGATCCCGCGTGGTACCTCCGCCACGTGGACGCTGTGTTCCGCCGCGTCGGCCTCGTGTAGCGGTGAAGGCGCGGATCTTCGTCCGCCTCCGGCCGGGCGTGCTCGATCCCCAGGGCGCCACCATTCGGAAGGCGCTCGAGGGCCTCGGGTTCCCCGAGGTTCGGGAGCTTCGCGTCGGGAAGATCCTCGAGCTCACCCTCGACGAGTCCGACCGGGCGCGTGCCAGGGCACGGCTCGACGAGATGTGCCGGCGGCTCCTGGCCAACCCGGTGATCGAGGAATACACGTGCGAGGTTGAAGGCGGGCGCGAGGGAACCCCGGCGCCATGACCCGGACGCCGATTCCAGAGTTGTCATCGGGGAGGGGGAAGATCAGTCCATCCCCGACCGGTTTCTTGGGATCGGGCCGGGGCCGTCCACTCCTTGTTTCGGTCGCCCGCGCGTAGTAGAATCACCCAGGGGCGGAGCGAGGGAGGCGAGAGACCCCCCTGGGGAGGAGGGTCAATGAGGTTCGGCGTCGTCATCTTTCCGGGCACGTGGAGCGACATGGACTTCCACCATGTCATCTCCGAGGTTCTCCACCAGCCGGTCGAGTACCTCTGGCACCGGGACACCGATCTCTCCCGCTTTGATTGCCTGATCCTGCCGGGCGGCTTTTCCTACGGGGACTACCTTCGGGCTGGCGCGATTGCGGGCCGCTCACCGGTCGTGACGGCGCTGCTCGACTTCGTGAAGCAGGGCGGCCTCGTGCTGGGAAGCTGTAACGGCTTCCAGATTCTCTGCGAAGCCGGGTTGCTCCCCGGCACCCTCATGCGCAACGAGTGCCTGCAGTTCCGGTGTCAACCGACCCAGGTCGTCGTCGAGCAGGCCGAGTCCCTGTTCACCCGCGGACTCCGCCGAGGCCAGGTGCTGAAGATGCCCATCGCACACGGCGAGGGGCGCTACCATGTCGACCCCGCGACGCTCCGCACGCTGATCGACCGAAGCCAGATCGTCTTCCGCTACGCGACCGAGACGGGCGAGGTGACCGCGGCCGCGAATCCGAACGGCTCGGTCTGGAACATCGCCGGCGTCTGCAACGAGGAGGGCACTGTCCTCGGACTCATGCCGCATCCCGAGCGCGCCGCGGAGCCGAGCGTCGGGAGCACGGACGGGCTCCAGCTGTTCCACTCTCTGCTCGGAAGTCTCGTCGAAAACGGATCCGCCCTGGGCCGCTGAGGCACGGGCGAAGGGGGGGTGCCCGTGACCGGGGCCGAGCCGAAGGTCACGCCTGAGCTCGCCCTGGCGCATGGGCTGACTCGCGACGAGTACGACCGGGTGATCCGCCTCCTCGGACGGGAGCCGACCTACACGGAGCTGGGGCTCTTCTCCGCTCTCTGGTCGGAGCACTGCTCCTACAAGTCCTCCCGGATCTTCCTCCGTCGCCTCCCCACCCAGGCGCCGCACGTCCTTCAGGGCCCCGGGGAGAACGCCGGTGTCGTGAACCTCGGGGACGGCCTCGCGCTGGCGATGAAGATCGAGAGCCACAACCATCCTTCCTTCATCGAGCCGTTCCAGGGGGCCGCGACCGGGGTGGGCGGGATCCTGCGGGACATCTTCACGATGGGCGCCCGGCCGCTCTGCCTCCTGGATTCGCTCCGCTTCGGCCCCCGGGAGGATCCGACCAGCGCCTACCTCCTCGGCGGGGTCGTCGCGGGGATTGCCCACTACGGCAACTGCTTCGGGTGCCCAACCGTGGGCGGCGAGGTCGCGTTCGCCCCCGAGTATGCCCGGAACCCGCTGGTGAACGTGCTCTGCCTCGGCCTCGTGGCGCGGGGGCGGATCTTCCGCGCCCGCGCCGACGGCATCGGCAACACGTTCGTCTACGTGGGGGCCAAGACGGGCCGGGACGGGATCCACGGGGCCACGATGGCCTCGGAGGCCTTCGACGAAAGCTCGAGCGAGCGCCGCCCCACCGTGCAAGTGGGCGATCCGTTCACGGAGAAGCTCCTGCTGGAGGCGTGCCTCGAGGCGATGGCGACCGGGGCCGTGGTCGGGATTCAAGACATGGGCGCGGCCGGACTGGCGTGCTCGGCCTCCGAGATGCCAGCGCGGGCGGGTACCGGTGCGGAGATCGAGCTCGACCGGGTGCCGCAGCGAGAGCCCGACATGACGCCCTACGAGATCCTCCTCTCGGAGTCGCAGGAGCGGATGCTCCTCGTCGTCGAGCAGGGCCGGGAAGCGGAGGTTCAGCGCATCTTCGCGAAATGGGAGCTGGACGCGGTGTCCATCGGGCGCGTCACGGCCGACGGGATCCTGCGCGTTCGCATGCATGGCGAGGTCGTGGCGGACGTGCCCGTGCGGGCGCTGACCGACGATGCCCCGGTCTACGACCGGCCCCGGGCACGGCCGAGCTGGCTCGAGGCGACGCGGGCGTTCGATCCGCGAGCGCTGCCCGAGCCGACCGATGCGGGGGCCGTGCTGCTGCGCCTCCTGGCGGCGCCGACCATCGCGTCGAAGGCGCCGATCTGGCGGCAGTACGATCACATGGTCGGTATCAACACGCTCGTCCTGCCTGGCTCTGACGCGGCGGTGCTGCGGCTCAAGGGGACCGGCAAGGCAGTGGCGGTGGCCACCGACGGCAACGGCCGGTACACCTACCTCGACCCATTCCACGGGGGCGCCATGGCCGTCGCGGAAGCCGCGCGCAACGTCGTGTGCGCGGGCGGCCGGCCGCTCGCGATGACCGACTGTCTGAACTTCGGCTCCCCCGAGCGGCCCGAGATCATGTGGCAGTTCGCCGAGGCCGTGGACGGCATCGCCCAGGCCTGCCGGGTGCTCGGCGTCCCCGTCGTCGGTGGCAACGTCTCCTTCTACAACGAGACGCTCGACCGGGCCATCTTGCCGACGCCGATCGTGGGGGTCGTGGGGCTCCTGGAAGACGCCGAACGCCGCACGACCCAGTGGTTCAAGGAGCCCGGAGACATCGTGGTGCTCCTGGGCGAGCCGGCCGGCTGCCTCGGCGGGAGCGAGTACCTGGCAGCGCTCCACGGCCGACTTGCAGGGCCGCCGGCGCCCCTCGACCTCGAGCGGGAGCGCGCGGTCCAGGCCGCCTGCCTCGCCGCCATCGAAGCGGGATGCGTCCGCTCGGCCCACGACTGCGCCGAAGGCGGGCTGGCGGTGGCGCTTGCCGAGTGCTGCATCACCGCGCCGCGCCCGCTCGGGGCGGAGATCACCCTCGACCCCGAAGGCCGGCTCGACGAGCTCTTGTTCGGCGAGGCGCCGTCGCGGATCGTGCTGACGGTCGCGCCGGACGAGTGGTCGCGGTTCGAACGGATCGTGCGCGAGTGGGCCGTGCCCGTGGCGGCCCTCGGCCGCGTGGGCGGAGACCGGCTCACGATTCGTGTCGGGGACCGGGTGGGCGTCGCGGTCGCGCTGCCGGCGATGCGCGACGCGTTCACCCGGGTCTTCGAGCGCTGGGTGGGAGGCCTCGCGGAGCAGCCATCGGAGGGCGCCGCATGAGGACGCCGCGTCCGCCCCTCTGGGACGACGACCACTTCCACGACGAGTGCGGGATCTTCGGGGTCTTCGATCACCCCGAGGCGGCCAACCTGGCCTACCTCGGGCTCTACGCCCTCCAGCATCGGGGTCAGGAATCCGCAGGCATCGCCGCCACCGACGGCGCCGCGTTCCACGTCGAGAAGGCGATGGGCTGGGTCTCTGACGTCTTCGGCCCCGATCGGCTCAAGCGATTGCCGGGAGGGGCGGCCATCGGCCACGTCCGCTACTCGACCGCGGGTTCCTCCACCCTGCGAAACGCCCAGCCGATCGGCGCCACGTTCGCGGGCGGCCCGATCGCGCTGGCCCACAACGGGAACCTCGTGAACGCGGACGCGCTGCGAAAGGAGCTGGAGGCCGCGGGCGCGATCTTCCAGTCCACCGCCGACTCCGAGGTGCTCCTCCACCTCCTCGCGCGGGGGCAGCGGCAGCCCCTCCCGAGCGCCCTCCCGCACGCGCTCGCCCAGGTGACCGGCGCCTACTCCCTTCTCATCCTCACGCCCGACGCCCTCATCGGCTGTCGGGACCCCCACGGCTTCCGTCCCCTTGTGCTGGGCCGGTTCGGGAAGGCCTGGCTGCTCGCGTCGGAGACCTGCGCGCTGGACCTCCTGGAGGCGGAATTCGTCCGGGACGTAGAGCCGGGCGAGATCGTGCTGATCGACCGGGGGGGCGTCCGATCCATGAAGCCGTTCCCCCCCGGGCGCCAGCTCCAGTGCGTCTTCGAGTACGTCTACTTCGCGCGGCCCGACTCGACGCTCTGGGGTCAGAACGTCTACTACGTCCGCAAGGCGATGGGGCGTCGGCTCGCCGAAGAGCACCCGGCCGAGGGCGACGTCGTGGTGCCGGTGCCGGACTCGGGGCTCGGGGCGGCGCTTGGCTATGCGGAGCGCTCCGGGATCCCATTCGAGCTGGGCTTGATCCGGAACCACTACGTCGGGCGGACGTTCATCGAGCCACGGCAGGGGATCCGGCATTTCGGCGTCCGGGTCAAGCTGAACCCGATGCGCGAGGCGCTCCGGGGGCAGCGGGTCATCGTCGTGGACGATTCGATCGTGCGCGGGACGACGAGCCGAAAGATCGTCCGGATGATCCGGTCGGCCGGGGCCCGGGAGGTCCACGTCCGCATCTCGTCTCCGCCGATCCAGTGGCCGTGCTACTACGGCATCGACACCCCGACGCGCAAGGAGCTGATCGCGTCGAGCCACCGGGTCGAGGAGATCCGCCGATACCTCGACGCGGATTCGCTCGGCTACCTCTCCCTCGGCGGAATGCTCAAGGCGGTCGGCGGAGACGAGGGCCGCTTCTGCCACGCCTGCTTTACCGGGGAGTACCAGATCGGCTTCCCGCGGGAGGATACGGCACAGCTCGCCCTGTTCGACGCGACGTGAGGCGGCGCGCGCGAGCCTTCCCCGCGACCCCCCCGCGGCCCGGCCGGCCGCGGGGGGTTTCGCTCACCTACAAGGCGGCTGGGGTCGACATTCACGCGGGCGATGAGGCGGTGCGCCGGATCGCGCCGCTGGCCCGCCAGACCTACCGGTCGGAGGTCCTCGGCGACATCGGGGCCTTCGCCGGGTTCTTCCGCGTTCCCTCGGCCTACCGCGACCCCGTGCTCCTCGCCTGCACGGACAGCGTCGGCTCGAAGCTCCGCGTCGCGTTTCTCACAGGTCGCCACGACACGGTCGGGATCGACTGCGTCGCGATGAGCGTCAATGATGTTCTCGTCCACGGAGCGGAGCCGCTGATCTTCCTCGACTACATCGGCATCAATCGGCTCGCTCCACGCCTGGTCGAGGTGATCGTCCGCGGGATCGCAGCCGGCTGTCGCGAAGCGGGGTGCGCGCTCGTCGGCGGCGAGACCGCCGAGCTACCGGATCTGTACGCGTCGGGGGAGTATGACCTCGTGGGCTTCGCGGTCGGCGTGGTCGAGCGGGAGCGCCTCATGGACGGCCGGGCCGTGCGTCCCGGGGACGCCCTCCTCGGGCTCGC
>CAZDYT010000074.1:6034-11181 GCA_964509395.1 uncultured bacterium | reverse complement strand
GCCGAGCCCAGGATGTCGATGTGCTGGTGGACGCACCCCTTGGGGACGCCGGTGGACCCGGAGGTGTAGGCGATCATCGCGACGTCGCGCGCGTCCGTGTCGGCGGTCGTGAGCCGCTCCGACTGCCCGTCCATGAGGCTGGCCCACGCCGTGTCGCCCGGCTTCGTCTCCCCGACGACGATCAGGCGCTTCAGCTCGGGGGCGTTCGCCAGGGCCTTCTCGAGCTCCTCGCGGAGGCCGCCCGAGACCACGGCGGTCGTCGTGCCCGCGTCGTTGGCGATGTAGGCGAGCTCGCGCGCGCGGAGCATCGGCATGGTGGAGACCGTGATCACGCCGAGCTTCTGGCAGGCGAGCCACGTGACGATGAACTCGGGGCAGTTCGGCAGCCGCATCAGGACGCGATCGCCCCGGTCGACCCCGGCGGCGCGCAGCCCGTTGGCCAGCCGGTTCACGCGCTTCCGCAGCTCGCCGTAGGTGAGGACCTGATTCTCGCAGGCGATGGCCGGCCGCCCGGCGCGGCCGCCCTCCGCGTTGGCATCGAGCAGCTCCCGGGCGACGTTCAGGCGGACGGGGTAGCGGTGTTCCGGGAGGGTGTAGACCCGATCGGGCCAGAGGTGCTTCGGGGGGAGGCCGGCCTCGAGCGAGACGGGCATCGCGCGTCCTCCTATCAGGCATGATACGGGCGAGCCCGAGGTTCAGGGTAGCCAAATTCGGCCGGCGCGACAACCGACGCCGGCAGCAGTCCCTCGATGCGCCTCCGGGCCGCCCGCAGGTCCTTGACCGTCCCGGGCCCGTCCCCTATTGTAGGCAGCGGCATGCCACGCGCCCGCGGCCAGCACGAGAATCTCTCCACCATCCCCGGGAGGTGACCGATGCACTTCGGCGTGTGTATCTTCCCGACGGCGTACGCGATCCGGATCGACGAGCTGGCCCGCGCGGCGGAGGAGCGCGGGTTCGAGTCCCTCTTCGTCCCCGAGCACACGCACATCCCGACGAGCCGCCGGACCCCGTTCCCGAGCGGCGGCCCGCTCCCCAAGGAGTACGCGCACACTCTCGACCCGTTCGTGGTCCTGACCGCGGCCGCCGCCGCGGCGAGCCGGCTCAAGGTCGGCACCGGCATCTGCCTGCTCATCCAGCGCGACCCGATCATCACGGCCAAGCAGGCGGCGAGCATCGACGTCCTCTCGAACGGCCGGTTCCTGTTGGGCGTCGGCGCCGGCTGGAACGCCGACGAGATGGAGAACCACGGGACGGTCTTCAAGACGCGGTTCCGGCTCATGCGCGAGCGGATCCTCGCCATGAAGGAGATCTGGACGAAGGAAGAGGCCACCTTCCACGGCGAGTTCGTGAACTTCGACCCGATCTGGTGCTATCCGAAGCCGGTTCAGAAGCCGCACCCCCCGGTCCTCCTGGCGGGCGAGAGCGGGCACACCCTACAGCGCGTCGTCGACTTCGGCGACGGCTGGTTTCCGCGCGGGCGCGCCGGCGAGCAGGCCATTCTGGCCGGGCTCGCGGACCTCAAGGCGCGCGCGGCGCGGGCGGGCCGCGACCTGCGGACGATCTCCGTGTCCGTCTTCGGGGCCAAGCCCGAGCCGGCCGCGCTCGAGAGCTACGCCGCCGCCGGCGTGACGCGCGCGATCCTGCGGCTCCCGTCCGAGGGCCGCGAGAGCGTTCTGCCGCTCCTCGATCAGTACGCCAAGCTCATCCGCTGACGTGCGCCGACGGGGCGCGCCGCGGCCGATCCGGCCGTTCGCCCGACGCGCGCGGCGTCGAGGGTTGGGCTCACGGGGCGAGGAGGGCGTCGGCCAGGCGGAAGAGCTGCCAGCCGTCCCGGGCCCGCTCCCGCAGGGACTCCCAGAGCGGCTGCGGGCCGGTATGCTGAAAGGTCTGGAAGATGATGGCGCGGGCGCGCCCCTGCGAGGCCTCGGCGAGGCGGAGGCTCTCGGTGAAGGGGATCGAGGTGTCCGCGGCCCCGTGAGCAATCAGCAGGCGGCCGGACAGCCGGGGCACGACGGAGATGGGCGAGAGGCGATCGAGGGACTCGCGCGCGCGGGGAGGAAGGCGAGCCAGGAGCGGGCCCACGGCCTCCTCGCGGCGGTTCGTGATGAGGGCGAGAATGCTCCGGCCCTGGTCGCCGAGGGCGACCTCCAGCGACCCCGTGTCAGCGGACGGATTGGCGAGCTTCCGGTCCGCGATGGTCTGGAGAAGCCCGCGGTCCCGCTCGTCCTCCACGAGCCCGACGAGCAACGCGAAGAGCTTCCACCGGTTGTACTCTTCCTGGCGCTCGATGTAGCGCCGCCCGGCGAAGGCGTGAACGCCCGTCGTGACGTAGGCGATCACGTGACGGAGATCGGCGTAGCCGCCGAAGCTCCCGACGAGTCGAAGATCGGGGACGTTCGCGGCCGCCAGGAGGGCCGGTCCGGCGCCGAAGCTGAACCCCACGATGCCCACCCCTCCGCCCATCCCTCGCAGGTGGCGAAGGGTCCGCTCGATCTCCTCAACCTCCCGGCCGCTCAGCCGGAACCTGCGCAACCCCTCGAAATCGGGGACCAGAACGGTTTGTCCGGAACGGGCGAGGAGGCGCGCCAGGCGGCTCAGCTCCGGGTGACGCCGTCCCGCCGGCGAGAGGCCGTGCACCAGGAGGAGGGCGCCGCGCGGCGCCGCCGGCCGGTAGAGATCCGCCGGGAGGGCGCGGCCGTCACCCGAGAGGGTGAGCTCCTCACGGATCGGATCGGGTGCCCATCCCCGCAGCCGGTCCTTGGTCGCGGGGAAGGCCAGGGCCAGGGAGAAGGCGAGGGTCGGCCCGAGCCACACGGCGAGCCCAAGGGTGATGAGCGCTCCGCCGAACCCCGCGCCCACGAGATAGCGGGTGGGTCGCCGCATGGCTCCTTATTAGCATAGCGTCTCTGGGGGACCGAGCGAGAAGGGCGCGCAAGTGCGCGCCAGGATCCCTGACGCCCGCAGCCGGGGAGGAGAGTCATGAGCAGCGCGAACGGGGTGGCGATCGTGACGGGGGCATCCCGTGGCATCGGGCGGGCCGTCGGCCTGGCGCTTGGGGAAGCGGGCTTCCGGCTCGTCCTGAACTACCGAGACCGCGACCGGGAGGCCCGGCAGGTCGTCGAGACGGTCAAGGCGGCCGGGGGGCAGGCGCGGGCCGTCAAGGCCGACATCGGCACGCGTGAGGCGAGCCTCAGTCTCGTCCAGTCCGCGCTCGAGGCGTTCGGGCAGATCGACGTCCTCGTGAACAACGCGGGGGTGCACCTCCCGGGCGTGCCGATCGCGGAGGTTCGCCCCGAGGACTGGGAGCGGATTCTCCGGGTCAACCTGAGCGGCCCGTTCTACCTGACCCAGGCGGTGCTGCCGCACATGCGCGCCCGTGGGCGGGGCCACATCGTCAATCTCTCCTCCAACGTGACCCTGCGTTACCCCGCGACCTCCGGGCCCTACACCGTCTCCAAGAGCGGGCTCGAGGCCCTGACGCGGATCCTTGCCAAGGAGGAGGGGCCGCACGGGATCCGGGTGAACGCGATCGCCCCCGGCCCCATTGCGACGGACATGCTCGCGGAGTCCTTTGCCGTCATGGGGCCGGAGCGGGCCGAGGCCTTCATCCGGTCCGTCCCGCTCGGCCGCCAGGGGCGGCCCGAGGAGATCGCGGCGGTGGTCCGGTTCCTCGTCTCGGAGGCGGCGAGCTACGTCACCGGCCAGGTCATCTACGTGAATGGCGGCGGGCCTGCGGGCTGAACCCCCGATCCGCGGGGGGCCCAGGGGCGCGGGCGCGGGTGACCCCCAAACGCGGGTTTTCTCGGGCAAAGGGGCGGCCTCCCATGTAGGACCAAAGGCGGAGGAGGCTCGGGCGCACGGATTTCTTGACACCTGCCGAGGGGTCTGCGTAACCATAGGATCACCTCGGAAGGATCACCTCGGAGGTCGGGGTGGGCCGAGGGTGTCCGGCCGACGCGGCACCCGGTGTCCGGGCGAGAGGTCGGGCTGAGGCTACCCGGACTCGCCGGGAGGGGGGAGGGCGGTGTTGATACTCTTCTTCTTCGTGCTGGTTCTCGGCTTCATCACCTCGCTGCTGCCCTTCATCTATCCGGAGAGCGTCTTCAACGTGCTCGGGGCGTCCATGAACGTGCTCTGGGGCGAGTTCCTCGTCACGACGCTGAACGTGGGGAGGGGCTCGCTGGTCGACATCGCCGACGGGACCCACGTGCTGAACCTGGCCGGCGTGATGGCGATCTACGGGACGCCGCTGGTCTTTGTCCTGCTGGTCCTCCGCGGCCGGTACTAATCTTCGGATGGGGGCGTAGCCCCTTCTCCGCCGGCCCTCGCGGCCGGGTACCCGCGAAGCGGCGGCGAACGCACCGGGCCTGCCTCCCCCCGGGGATCCCACCCCGGTGTCGTCTGATACAGTCCGGACCATCAGCCGCCGGCCGTAGACGGCGGCTGAAATAGCTCGATCGTCAAGCCGTCAGGATCCCGCAGGTAGACGCCGTAGCCTCCCTTGTGCACCCCCGCCGTGATCTCTGCGGGGTCGGAGATCAACCGCACTCCTCGCCGCCTGAGCGCCACACAAGCCTCGTGGATCTCGCTCACCTTGAAGCAGAGGTGCGCGTTCCCGGGGCGGTTCGTCTCTCGCCCGGTCGGGGGCGCCGGGTGCGAGACGTACTGGAGCAGCTCCAGCATGCCGCTGCCGTCCGGGGTCGTGAGGAAGGCCACCTCGAGCTTGACGTTCTCGAAGCCGGTGATGGTGGACAGGTACTCGGCGGTGCCCTGCTGCCGTTTGTAGAGCGTCAGGCCGAGGATGTCGCGATAGAACTCGATCGAGCGCGCGATGTCGCTGACCGTGAACCCCGTGTGGTACATGCTCTCGACCTTCATCGCTGCTCCTCCGACTCGAGGACGGCGATACCGTCGATCTCGATCAGGGCGTCGGCATCCCAGAGGGCCTTCACTTCGACGAGCGTCGCCGCGGGGTAGTGATCGCCGACCATGTCCCGGTACATCTTGCCGATCGCCTTGGCCTTTGCGCGGTAGTCGTTCTTGTCGAGGACGTAGAAGGTGACCTTGACGAGGTCCCGGAGCGTGCCGCCCTGGGCCCCGATCACGGTCCGCAGGTTCTCGAGCGTCTGGCGGACCTGGCCGACCAG
>CAZDYT010000074.1:0-6024 GCA_964509395.1 uncultured bacterium | reverse complement strand
GGTCGCAAGGTGCGACGATCCGCCCGTCGGCGGCCTGGGCGGTCTGACCGGCGAGGAACAGAAGCCGGCCGCGCGCCTCGATCCCGTGGGAGAATCCCGAGGGGTTGGCCAGCTGCGGCGGATTGACGATCGTCCTGGGCACGCGCTTCCCTCCGTGCACCGAATCCCCCGTTCGGGGGAGAAAATCCTCAGCGGCCGGTGAACCGGGGCGGCCGCTTCTCCGTGAACGCCCGGTAGAACTCCTTGTGGTCCTGGGCCATGAGAAGGAGCGCCTGGGCCTGCGCCTCGGCCTCGATGGCCGCGATGAGATCCATGCCCCACTCGTTGTCGAGCATGCGCTTGGTCATGCCGAGCGCCTGGGTCGGCCCGTCGGCGAGGCGCCGCGCGAGAGCCTGAGTCTCCTCGCCGAGGCGCTCGGCCGGCACGACCCTGTAGGCCAGGCCATAGCGCTCCGCCGTCGCGGCGTCGATCGGGTCACCGAGCAACAGGAGCTCGGTGGCGCGGCCGAACCCCACGACCTTCGGGAGCAGGAAGGCGGCGCCCATGTCCGCCCCCGTCAGCCCCACCTTGGTGAAGAGGAAGGCGAAGCTCGCGGTGTCGGTCATGATCCGGAAGTCGGCGGCCAGCGCGAGCACGGCGCCCGCGCCCGCGGCGATGCCGTTGATCGCCGCGATGACGGGCTTCTCGAGCAGGCGCAGGTTGCGGACCACCGCGCCGGTCATCCGCGTGAACTCGAGCATTCCCTTGACGTCGCGCTTTTGCAGCTCGCCGATGATCTCGTGGACATCGCCGCCGGAGCAGAAGCCCTTGCCGGTTCCGGTGAGGACCAGCACCCGCACGGTCTCGTCCGTCCGGCACGCCCAGCCGAGCCGCTCCAGCTCTGCATAGATCTCGAAGGTGAGCGAATTGAGCGTGCCCGGGCGGGTAAAGGTCACCGTGGCGATGCCCTCCCGAACCTGGTACTCGAACGTGTGGTAGTCGCTCATCGTGCCCCGTCGGTCAGCACGTTCTCGCGGATGCCCCGCAGCCTGGGCCTCGGTCCTCCGGACCTCATCCGAACGGGTCCCACGTGGTCACGCGTTTCGGTGCGATCTTGTAGATCCGGCGCACCTCGCCCGGAACGCGCCACGTGGCGGGGTAGCTGTCCATGCCCAGGTACCGTCGCGCCAGCTTGTCGAGGTGCTCGACGGCGCCCGCGTCCGTGATCTCCACCACCGGACCGCGGACGAGCAGGTAACGGTTCGGGTTCTCGGGGTCCGGGATCTCGATGGCCACGTGCCGCCGGCCCTGCATGTTGCGGTCCTTCTGCCGACCTGCCGCCGAGTTGACCAGGATGAACTGGCCGTCGTAATCGACCCAGACCGGCGTGACGTGCGGCGTCCCGTCGGGCATCAGCGTGGCGAGGTGGGCGTAGGACCGCTTCTGGAAGAGATCCAGGTACTCCCACGGGATCGGGCCGGCGGAGAGCTGCGCGCGGCGCCACTGATCGTAGCGCGCGACGAACTCCGGGTCCCGGCGTTTCAGCCGGTTGTAGCCGACCCGTCGGCTTCGCGTCATCAACCGATAGGCGAAGGGGAGGGGCGGGAGATGCAGGTGCTCGGCGACCTGTTCCAGCCAGAGGAGGCTCGCGTAGGCCGCCTCCTGGAACTCGTCCACGATGGGCTTGCGGACTTGCTGGAACGCGGCCAGCGCCGTGCTCGGCGTCGGCTCCTGGGCGAAGCAGCCGGCCAGCGCGATGGCGTCCTCGAGGGCGAGTTTCGTCCCCGAGCCGATGGAGAAGTGCGCCGTGTGCAGCGCGTCGCCCAGCAGGACGAGGTGCTTGTGGCTCCAGCGCTTGTTCTTGACGAGCGGGAAGTTGAGCCACTTGACGAAGTCGTGCGAGAGGAGGGGCTGGCCCTCGAGGTCCGCCTTGAACACCTCGGCCAGATAGGCGCACGTCTCCTCGTCGGACATCCCCTCGAAGCCGGCGCGGGTCCACGTCTCGGGCGGGCACTCGACGATGAAGGTGCTGGCCGTCTGGTTGAACTTGTAGGCGTGGTAGATGAACAGGCCGGCGTCCGCCTCCCGGAAGCCCATCGTCAGGCCGTGGAAGAGCTGCGGGGTCCCGAGCCAGAGGTACTTGTTCTGGCGCACGTCCACGGACGGATGAAAGAAGTCGCCGTACGTCCGCCGCACCAGGCTGTTGGCGCCGTCCGCGCCCACGAGGAGGTCGCAGTCCGCGACCTCCGCGACGCTCGCGATGTTCGTGTGGAAGCGGAGGTCCACGCCGAGGTCGCGACAGCGCTGGTGCAGGATGTTCAGGAACGCGAGGCGGGCGACGCCGGAGAAGCGGTTCCCCCGGATCGTGACCTTCTGGCCCTGGTGGACGACATCCACGTTGTCCCACGTCTCGGACGCCTTCGTGATGGCGGCGTACGTCTCGACGTCGTGGCCCTTGAGGAACGCGTAGGTCTTCTCCGAGAAGACGATGCCCCAGCCGAAGGTGTCGTTCGGGCCGTCGCGCTCGAAGATCGTGATGGCGTGAGCCGGGTCGAGCTTCTTCATCAGGATCGCGAAGTAGAGCCCGGCCGGGCCGCCGCCGATGATGATGATCTTCATGGGGTCATGCTCCGCGCGTCTCCCCTGTCCATCATACCAGCGCGCGATACGAGCGCGAGCGTTGCCTTTCCCCCACCGGCCCTCCGGGGCGTGCCGGCTACGACTGGACGGCGCCGCCGTCCACGTTCCAGGCCTGGGCCGTGACGCCGCGCGCCTCGTCGGACGCCAGCACCACGGCCAGCGCGGCAACCTCCTCGGGCTCGACCAGGCGTCGTTGGGGAGAGAACGCGGCCAGCGCCTGCACGGCCTCCTCGTACGAGCGCCCGGTCTTCTCCTGGATTCGCCGGGCGCTCTCCCGGGTCAGGGCGGTCGCGACGTAGCCGGGGCAGATCGCGTTGACGGTGATGCCCGACGCGACCACCTCCATGGCGAGCGCCCGCGTGAGCCCGAGCAGGCCGTGCTTCGAGGCCACGTAGGCCGCGAGGTAGGGGGAGCCCTGTCGCGCCGCCGTCGAGGCGATGTTGATGATGCGGCCCCGGCGGGCGGCGAGCATTCCCGGGAGGACCGCACGGCTCATGTAGAACGCGCCGGTGAGGTTCACCTGAAGGTGCCGCGCCCAGAGCGCGTCGTCGGTGTCGGTGAGCTTCGCGGACACGGCGATGCCCGCGTTGTTGACGAGGACCTGGATCGACCCGAGCGCCTCCGCGGCCGTCCGGACGGCCGCTTCCACCTGGCCCGAGTCGGTGACGTCGCACGGGAGCGCGACGGCCTTGCGGCCGAGCGCGCGGGTTTCGGCGGCGACCGCCTCGAGCTCGACGGCCGTGCGGGCGACCAGCGCGACGTGCGCGCCCTCCCGGGCGAAGGCCAGGGCGATGGCGCGGCCGATCCCGCGCCCGCCGCCGGTTACGAGGGCGACGCGGTCCTGGAGACGCACGGGTGGCTCGGGGAGGGACGGTCGCTGCACATCGCGGGTGCCTTTACGGGCGTCGCTGGCCGGCTCCGGGCGCAGTATACGCTCGCGCGGTCCGACCGGTCAACGAACCGCCGCCCGCGTGAGTGCCGACCGGCCGCGAGGGGATCTCCGGCTGACCGCGCGCCGGAGACCGGGAGCTTGCTCGGCTCACTGGGTTGAGGGAAAATGACTGCCATTCGCGTGCGACGCTGGCCCATCATCCTCGCACTGCTCCTCCTCGCGGCGCTCCAGCGCGTCTCGCGACGAGCTCGGGCTGCCGCCGACACCGGCGCCCTACCTGCGGCTCGAGCTCCGGATCCCGGACCTGGAGGGCAAGACGCCGATCAGAGGCGTCTGCGCCCGGGGCGAGTCGCTCTCGTGAGTTCCTCTCGCCTTCGGGGGCGGGGCTCTCACCGGGGGACGCGCCGGGCGTGGACACCCAGGCCCGGCGCGTCGGCGCCGGTGACGCGGCGGTGTCGCTCAGTGTGTCGCCCGCAGGGTCGATGTCAGTCGCTTGTAAAAGAGGAGCTCCCGATAGCCTTGGGGGAGGTTGTCCACATAGCCGCTGATGACGAAGCCGAGGGCTCGATGGAAGTGGATCGCGGCGACGTTGGTCTCCTCGGCCGAAGAGAAGAGCCGCGCGCTCGGGCTCCACTCCTCGACGGCCTGGTAGAGGGCCCGGGCGACCCCCCGGCGCCGCCGGTCTGGCCGCACGCTCACGAGCGTGACGAAGGTACACGCGAACCAGTCCGTCCGGTAGGCGAGGGTGCCGACGACCTCCCCGTCAGCGGCTGCCACCAGGAGCTGCTGGCGATCCACCGCCGCCTGAACGAGGGGCCCGCCCCGCCGGCCGCCGATCACGGCCTCGGCCAGGTCGATGCACGTCGGGACATCCTCGGGGCGAGCTACCTGGATGTCCACCGGGGGCCTCTTCGCATCGGTCATGCTCGATGTCAGGATAGCGCATCGGCATGGGACGAGCGTATCTGCTGACCGGTCGGCCCGGCGCCGGCAAGACCACGTGTCTCTTGGCGGCGCTCGACCTCCTCGGAGTCCCGGCCGGCGGCTTCGTCACCGAAGAGATGCGCGAACGGGGGACGCGCGTCGGGTTCGCGCTCCGCACCCTCGACGGCCGGCGCGCCACCCTCGCGCACGTGAACCGGACGGGCCCGCCGCGCGTCGGCAAGTACGGCGTAGACGTCGACGCCCTGGAGCGCGTGGGGGTGCCGGCGATTCGGGCGGCGGTCCGCGAGGGGCGCCTGGTGGTCATCGACGAGATCGGGAAGATGGAGATGGCCTCGGGGGCCTTCCGTCAGGCGGTGGAGGAGGTTCTTCGAAGTCAGGCGACCCTGCTCGGGACGATTCTCACGGCCTCTCACCCCTGGGCCGATCGCATCAAGGGTGACCGCGCTGTCCGGCTGATCGAGGTCACCCCGGCCAACCGCGAGGCACTCCCCCGGGAGCTGGCGAGCCTCTTCACCGCGAGGAGCGAGGCCCCGTGACGGCATCTCACCCGGAGCCCGCCGGCGCGGTACAATCCCGGGAGCCCCAGACTCGGGAGACGAAGGAGGCCGGAGCGATGAAGTTCGGCGTCTTTCTTCCGATCTCAGGCCGAGCCGCCAGCGGGGTCCTGCTCGACGCGGCCCGGCGGGCCGAGGCGCTCGGGTACGATTCGGTCTGGGCGGCGGACCGCATCGTCACCCCGTGGGAGATCCGCACCCCGTACCCCTACAGCGCGGACCGGCGCTTCATCGTGCCGCCCGAAGCCCCCTTCCTCGAGCCCCTCACGTGCCTCGCCTTCCTGGCCGGCGGCACCGCCAGGGTCGTGCTCGGGATGAGTGTCCTCGTCATGCCCTACCGCCATCCCCTCTACTGGGCCAAGATCGCCACGACCATCGACCACCTCTCCAAAGGCCGGCTCATCCTGGGGGTCGGCGTTGGCTGGATGGCGGAGGAGTTCGACGCGCTGGACGTCCCGTTCAAGGAGCGCGGCGCGATGGCGGACGAGCAGCTCCGGGTCGTCCATCGACTCTGGACCGAGGAGAAGCCTCGATTCGAGGGCCACTACTACCGCTTCGACGAGGTCGGCTTCGCCCCCAAGCCGCTGCAGAAGCCGCGGATCCCCATCTGGATCGGCGGGGAAGGGACCCGCGCCCAGCGGCGGGCCGGCGTGTACGGCGACGCGTGGTTCCCCTACTTCGTGCGGATCACGCCGCGAGAGCTGGCCGCGCGCTTCGAGCACGTGCGGCGCGCGGCCGCCGAGGCGGGGCGCGATCCGGCCGGGATCCGCCTGGCCTGCTGCCTCCCCATCGAGCTCACCCATCAGCCGCTGCCCCGGGAAGAGGACCAGCTCCGCGGCTCCGCGGAACAGATCGCCGAAGCGCTGCGGGGGTACCAGAAGATCGGCGCGGAGCACATCGCCCTGCAATTCATGGTGCCCCGTTGGCCGGAGCGCATCGAGCAGATCGAGCGCTTCGCCCGCGAGGTGATGCCCGCGCTTTAAAGGAGACGAGCAGCCGTCATCGATCCCAGCC
>CAZDYT010000073.1:0-11191 GCA_964509395.1 uncultured bacterium | reverse complement strand
ATGCTCGTGGATGCCTCCCCGCTCAAGCGCGAGGTCGTCGAGGGTGCCGACCTGATGGTGATCCGCGAGCTGACCGCGGGGCTCTACTTCGGCGAGCCGCGCGGCCTCGAGGGGACCGGTTGGAACCGACGCGGCTTCAATACGATGGTGTACACCGCGGCCGAGATCGAGCGGATCGCGCGCCTCGCCTTCCAGGTGGCGCGGACCCGGCGGAAGCACCTGACGTCGGTGGACAAGTCGAACGTCCTGGTCGTGTCGCAGCTCTGGCGCGAGGTGGTGACGGAGGTGTCGAAGGCGTATCCCGACGTGACGCTCGAGCACCTGCTGGTGGACAACTGCGCGATGGCGCTCGTGGCGAGCCCGCGGCGCTTCGACACGATCGTGACCGAGAACACTTTCGGCGATATCCTCTCCGACGAGGCAGCGGTCCTTGCGGGGTCGATGGGTATGCTGCCGTCGGCGAGCCTCGGGGGCTCACGAGAAGGGAGCGGCGGCCGGGAGGCCGCAGGCCGACCGGGCCGCGACCACCTGAACATCGGGCTGTACGAGCCGATTCACGGAACGGCGCCCGACATCGCGGGGCAAGGGATCGCGAACCCCCTGGCGGCGATTCTCTCCGCGGCCATGCTCCTCCGGCACTCGCTCGACCGCCCGAAGGACGCGGATCGCGTGGAGCGGGCCGTGGAGCGCGTGCTCGAGGCCGGGTACCGGACCAAGGACGTCCACACGCCGGGTACGGCGCTGGTGGGCACCTCGGAGATGGGGTCCTGCGTCGTGCGCGAGCTGGAAGCGCTGTATGCTTAATGCGGACGGGCGCCGGAGGGGTCCGGCCTGCCCGGGCCCGCGGGTTTAGCGACGCGACCTGACCTGGAGGGGCGATGGCGGGATTCAGCGTAGCAGTCGTGGGTGCAACCGGCGCGGCGGGGCAGACGACCCTGCGGATCCTCGAGGAGCGGAAGTTCCCGGTGCGCGAGCTCCGCGTCTACGCGTCGGAGCGCTCGGTCGGGAAGACCGTCGCGTTCGCGGGCGCCGAGCTGCGCGTCGAGAAGGTTTTGCCCGAGGCGTTCCGCGGTGTCGAGATCGCGTTCTTCTCGGCGGGCGCCGCGCAGTCGCGCGAGCATGCGCCGCTCGCGGTTCGGGCGGGGGCCGTCGTCGTGGACAAGTCGAGCGCCTTCCGGATGGATCCGGCGGTGCCGCTGGTGGTTCCGGAGATCAATGCGCACGCGGTCAAGGACCACCGGGGGATCGTCGCCAGCCCGAACTGCACCACCGTGGTCACCGTGATGCCGCTGGCGCCCCTTCACCGGGCTGCCCGGATCCGGCGCGTCGTGGCGACGAGCTACCAAGCCGTCTCGGGGGCCGGCGTGAACGGCGTCGAGGAGCTCCGGCAGCAGACGCTCGCCTGGGCCCGTGGCGAGGCGATCGTCCCCCGGTTCTTCCCGCATCAGATCGCGTTCAACCTCCTCCCGCGCATCGACAGGGTCGGCGAGGACGGCTACACGGGCGAAGAGTGGAAGCTCATCAACGAGGTGCGCAAGATCCTCGAGGCGCCGGCGCTCCGGATCTCCCCCACCACCGTGCGGGTGCCCGTTTTCACCGCCCACTCGGTCGCGGTCAACGTGGAGACGGAGGACAAGGTCAGCAGGGCCGAAGCCCGGGCGCTCTTCGAGCGATCCCCGGGGCTCCGGGTGTGGGACGATTCGGAGCGGGACCGGTACCCCATGCCCGTGCTGGTCGAGGGGCAGGACGACTGCGTCGTGGGCCGGATCCGGGAGGACCTCACGGTCGAGCACGGCCTCAACTTCTGGGTCGTGGGCGACCAGCTCCGAAAGGGGGCCGCGACGAACGCGGTGCAGATCGCGGAGCTCCTGATCGGCGCAGCCGCGCGCGGTTGAGCCCTCTTTCGGCCCGGTCGGGCGTGCTCCCGTTGAGCGCCCGCCCACGAGAGAGGGAGCCGGACGCCACCCGATGACGGGCCCCGCCTCCAACGCCATCGCGCTGCTGCTCGCCTACGACGGGGCGGTCTATCACGGCTGGCAGGTTCAGCCGGACGCTCCGACCGTCCAGGGGGTGGTGGCCGAAGCTCTTCGCCCGCTGGCCGGTGCGGTGCGCCTCACCGGGGCCAGCCGGACGGACGCCGGCGTCCATGCGCTCGGGCAGGTGGCGAGCGTGGCGAGCGAGAAACCGCTCGTCCCCGCCGTGGTCCGGGCCGCTCTGAACGCCACGCTGCCGCGCGACGTGCGGGTCCTCGACACCCGCGCGGTGCCCGAGGGCTTCGACGCCCGGCGATCGGCGCGGCTCAAGCGCTACGCCTACCTGATCGCGCCCGGCCCCGTCGCGCCTCCTTTCCTTCGCGGCTACGCGTGGCACGTCCCCCGGCCGCTCGACGTCGGCCGGGTGCGCGCTGCGCTGGCCACGTTCCGCGGGAAGCACGACTTCTCCGCGTTCCAGGCGGCGGCCGGACGCGAGCGGGCGCCGGTGTGCACGGTCTACGCCGCCCGGCTCTGCGCGCTGGGTCGCCTCCTCGGGGTGTTTGTCTCGGCCGACGCGTTTCTCCACCACATGGTACGGAACATGGTCGGCACGCTGCTCGAGGTGGGACACGAGCGCCGCCCGGTCGAGTGGGTGGCCGAGGTGCTCGAGGGGCGCGACCGCCGCCGCGCGGGGCCGACGGCACCGGCCCACGGGCTCTTCCTCGTCAGCGTCCGCTATGCGTTTCGCCTCTTCCCGGGTGGCGGCCGCCCGCGGAGCTGAGCTGGGGCGGCGGGGATGCGCGCATACTACGGCTGGAAGGGGGGCAAGCTCCGCGAGGTCAAGGGGGAAGTCGTCCGCGAACAGCCCCTGACGGTGTTCGTGAACGGCCAAAAGTTCATCACCCTCCTGGCCTCCCCCGGGAAGCTGGACTGTCTCGTCGTCGGCTACCTCTGGCTCGAAAAGGTGATCGCCTCCGTGGACGAGATCCGCCGCTTCTGGGTGTCGGACGTGGACGGCCGGGCGGAGGTCGAGCTGACGCGCGAGGTGGAGCTGCCGAAGGAGCGGATCCTGACCTCGGGGTGCGGCGGGGGGATCACCTTCCGGATCGACCCGCGCCTCTTCCAGCGGATCGAATCGACGCTGCGCGTCCCACCGGCCCGGCTCTTCGAGCGGATGAAGGACCTCTACCGCCGGGCGGTCGGCTACCGGGCCTCGCGGGGCATCCATGGGGCGGCGCTCGCCGACCCGGACCGACTCCTGTTCATGGCCGAGGACGTGGGCCGCCACAACGCCGTCGACAAGGTCGTCGGGGAAGCGCTGCTCGGGGGCGTTTCGATGAAGGACCGGATCCTGCTCAACACGGGGCGCATCTCGTCCGAGATGCTCCTCAAGGGGGCCCGCATGTGGGTGCCGCTGGTGGTCTCGCGGACCTCGCCCACGGAGATGGCGGTGAGCCTCGCCGAGCAGCTCGGGATCACGGTCGTCGGGTACCTTCAGCACGACAGCTTCAATCTCTACGCGGGCGGCGGGGCGCTCCTGCTCGACGAGCCCGCACCGGCCCCCGCGCCTCCTTCCGCCTGAGGGTCCGGCAGGCCCCCGCGCGCGGGTCTCCCGGGCGCAGCCCTCACGCCACGTGGCCGCCGTCGAGGATCAACGTCTGTCCCGTGACGTAGCTCGCCGCGTCCGAGCAGAGGTAGACCACCGCACCGGCCATCTCGTCGGGCTGGGCGGTGCGCCCCATCGGCGTCGACTCGAGATAGGTCTCCAGGAGTTCCGGTGTCTTCCAGAGCGCCTCGCTGAACCGGGTCTCGACGAGCGCCGGCGCGATGGCGTTCACCCGAATCCCGAACGGCGCCAGCTCGCGGGCCAGGACCCGCGTGAGCATGATCACTGCGGCCTTCGAGACGGAGTAGGCGCCGAGGCCGGGGCTTGCCCGCACGCCGGCCGTCGACGCGACGTTGACGATCGCCCCGCGACCGGCCGTCAGCATCTCTTTGGCGGCCCGTTGGGCGGCGAAGAGATACCCCTTGACGTTCAGCGCCATGATCTTGTCCCACGCCTCCTCCTGGACTTCGAGGAGCGGCCCGAAGATCGGGTTCGTCGCGGCATTGTTGACGAGGATGTCGAGCCGGCCGAACGCGTTGAGCGTGGTGTCGAAGAGGCGATCGAGGTCCGGCCGGCGCGCCATGTGCCCGGCCACGGCGAGGGCGCGGCGGCCCAGGGCCGTGATCTCCTGGGCGACGGCGTCCAGGTCGGGTTGCTTCCGAGCCGTGAGCGTCACGTGCGCCCCGGCATGCGCGAGGCCGAGCGCGATGGCGCGCCCGATCCCGCGGCTCGCGCCGGTGACGATGGCCACGCGGTCGTCCAGACGGAACTCAGGGAGGGCCATGAGCGTCCTCCTTCGGGGGAGGCGGGCCCGGTCTGCTCGCCCCGACGATGGTCGACCCGGCTTGACGCCCGCCGCCGCGAGCCGGGTGCCCGAACGCGGGGGTCCGGTCGCGGAGGCCGTCGGAGAGCCCCCTCCGACTCTGATTTATGCGGAGTCGCGGACGCGCTGTCAACGAGCCCGAAAGGCCCCCGGGGCGGTTGAACTGGCGTCGATCCGGTTGTTACAATGAAGGCCTCGCTCTCGCACCAGGGGGCTTGGCTCATGACGGGGTTGGCAAGCGACGTCGAGGGGCTCGAGCGGCGGCTCGGGGCGCGGATTGGTCGGGCGATCGGGGACTTCGAGCTGATCGAGCCCGGCGACCGCATCCTCGTCGGGATTTCCGGCGGCAAGGATTCGTGGACGCTGCTGCATCTCCTCCGGCTCCTCCAGCGGAGGGCACCCGTTCGGTTCGACCTGGTGGCTCTCAACGTCGACCACGGGTTTGCCGGGTTCCGGGCGGACATCGTCGAGGACTACCTCGCGGCAATGCACCCGCGCCTGCGGGCTGAGAACGGCCGCCACACGGTGATCCGGCCGCTCGTCCCCGTCTGGGAGGACGAGATCGTCGAGTACGTGCGGGCCCGCAGGTTCCCGGTCGTCTGCTGCGCCTGCCCCGGGTGCAAGGATCCGACCCTCCAGCGGCATCGCGTGGAGAAGCTCCTTCGCGAGCTCGAGCGCGTCCACCCGGGGCTCAAGCGGAGCCTGCTCGGCGCGCTCTCGCGCGTGGACCCGGGCTCGCTCCCGATCCCGACCCGCCGGGGCCCGCGCCCGGGCGACCTGCCGTCCGTCCTCGGTCTCGTGGCGGAGCGCTCGGGAGGTGGCTGAGCGTGTCCGCATCGGCACGCGCGGGAGCCCGCTGGCGCTCCGCCAGGCCGAGCTGGTGGCCGAGGGGCTCCGGCGCGCCTGGCCCGGCCTCCCCGTGGAGCTCGTGCCGATCCGCACGTCCGGCGACAGGCTGCCGCATGCCGACCTCGCCGCCGCGGGGGGCAAAGGGCTCTTCGTGAAAGAGATCGACGAGGCGCTGCTCGAGCGCCGGGTCCGGGTGGCCGTGCACAGCCTCAAGGATCTCCCGGCCGGGGTCCCCGGAGGGCTGGTGGTGGCGGCCTTCCCCGAGCGCGAGGATCCGCGGGATGTCCTGGTGAGCCGGACGGAGGGCGGGCTGGCCGGGCTTCCTCCGGGCGCGCGTATCGGGACGGGGAGCCTCAGGCGCAGAGTTCAGCTCCTCGCGCGCCGGCCTGACCTCACGGTGGAGGCGATCCGCGGGAACGTCGAGACGCGCCTGCGGAAGCTCCGCGAGGGGCCCTACGATGCCGTGGTGTTGGCCGCGGCGGGGCTCCGGCGGCTCGGGCTGGACCCGTCGAACGCTGTCCCGCTCGGACCCGACGAGATGTTACCCGCCGTCGGTCAGGGGACGCTCGCCGTCGAGACGCGCGCGGACGATGCCGAAGCGCAGGGACTCGTGGCGGCGGTCGACCATGCCGAGACGCGGGCCGCGGCCACGGCGGAGCGGGCATTTCTGGCGGCGATCGGCGGGGCGTGCACGACGCCCCTCGCGGCGCATGGCCGTCTCGAAGACGGGATGCTCCGGCTCGACGCGTTCGTCGCGACACCGGACGGCGTGCGGATCCTCCGAGACGGCGCGAGCGGCGCTGCGACCAGGCCCGAGGAGCTCGGACGACGCGTGGCCGAGCGCATGCTCGCCCGCGGGGCGGCGGAGATCCTGCGCGCCGGCCAGCCGGCGTGAGGCCCGGGGCGATGGCGCAGCCACCGGTGCTCATCGTCGGGGCGGGTCCGGGAGACCCTGGGCTCCTGACGCTCCAGGGACAGCGGGCACTGGCCGAAGCGCAGCTGGTCGTCTTCGATGCGGAGGTGCCGGCGGCGCTCCTCGAGCTCGCGCCTGATTCGGCGGAGCGGGTCCTGGTCGCGGAGGGACCGGACGGCGTGCCGCCCGCGGCGGTCCCGGCGCTCCTCGCCACCCGGGCCGCGGCCGGGCTGCGCGTTGTCCGCCTCGTCGCGGGGGATGCGGGGGCGTCCGGCGCCGAGGCGGAGGCGCTGGCGGCCGCGGGCGTCACCTTCGAGGTGGTGCCGGGCGTGACCCCGGCCGTGGCGGCCGCCGCCTACGCGGGGATCCCCGCGCGGCACGCGGGGTTGGGGGCGCGAAGCGCGATCCTGGACGCCGCCGATCCGGCCGGCTTGGCGGCGTTCGACTGGCGGCGCGTCGGGCGGGTGGCCGAGACGCTGCTGATCCCGGTGGCCGGCGCGACCCTCGCCGCCGTGGTCGAGGGCCTCATCCGCGGGGGGCGCCGCCCCGAGACCCCGGCCGCTCTGATCGCGGAGGCGACGACCTTCCGCCAGCGGACGGTGACGGCCCCGCTGGGGGACCTCCCGTCGGCGGCGCGACGCGAGGGGCTCGGCAGGGGGGGGGTGCTCGTCGTCGGCGAGGTCATCCGGCTGCGGCCGCGCCTTCGATGGTTCGAGCGCCGGCCGCTCTTCGGCCGCCGGATCGTGGTGACCCGCCCGCGCGCGCAGGCCGCGCGCTTCGCCGGGGTCCTGGAGGCATACGGGGCCGCGGTGGTCGCGCTGCCGACGATCCGGCTCGAGCCGCCCGACGACTGGGGGCCGCTGGACGGCGCGATCGCGCGCCTCGCGATGTTCGGCTGGGTCATCTTCACGAGCGCCAACGGCGTGGCCGCGTTCCGGGAGCGCCTCGCGGCGGCGGGGCTCGACGCTCGGGCCCTGGCGGGCGCACGGCTCGCCGCGATCGGGCCCGAGACGGCGGAGGCGCTCGCGCGGGGCGGCTTGCGCGCCGACGTGGTGCCGACCGAGTACCGCGCGGAGGGGCTCGTCGAGTCGCTGCGCGGGCACATCGCGCCAGGGAGCGAGGCCCTGCTCGTGCGGGCGGCCGAGGCCCGGGAAGTCCTGCCGCACGAGCTGCGGGCGCTCGGGACACGGCTCACCGTGGTCCCGGCCTACCGCACGGTGCCTGTCAAGGAGGGCGCCGATGCCGTGATCGGGCTCCTCGAGACCCGGCAGGTGGATGCGGTGACCTTCACCAGCTCGTCCGCCGTCCGCGCCTTCATGAAGCTCCTCGCACCCGAAGAGATCCGACGCCTGCTGGGCGGCGTCGTGCTGGCCGCCATCGGTCCGGTGACCGCGGCGACGATCGGCGAGTACGGCCTCGAGGTCCGCGTCATGCCGCGAGAGTACACCATCCCGGCGCTCGCCGACGCCATCGCGGCGTATTTCACCGACCCCACGTAGGAGGTTGTTCCATGGCACACCCCCTGTACCGTCCGCGCCGGCTGCGGGAGTCCGCGCTCATCCGGCGCATGGTCCGCGAGACGCGCCTCGGCGTCGACAACCTGATCCTCCCGCTCTTCGTCGTCCACGGGCGGGGCATCCGCGAGCCGATCGCGTCCATGCCCGGCGTGGCGCGGCTCTCGCTCGACGAGCTGGCCAAGGAGGCCAAGGACGCGGCGGGCATGGGCATTCCGGCCATCCTGCTCTTCGGGATCCCGGCGACGAAGGATCCGCGGGGCTCGGAAGCCTACGCCGAGGACGGTATCGTCCAGCAGGCCGCACGCATGGTGAAGGAGACGATCCCGGACCTCCTGGTCGTCACCGACGTGTGCCTCTGCCAGTACACGTCCCACGGGCACTGCGGCGTGGTCGAGGACGGCCGGGTCAAGAACGACGCAAGCGTGGACCTCCTGGCGCGCGTCGCCCTGTCGCACGCCGAGGCCGGGGCGGACATCGTGGCGCCGTCGGACATGATGGACGGCCGCGTCGCGGCGATCCGCGAGGCCCTCGACGAGGCGGGCTACAGCGAGACGCCGATCATGGCCTACTCGGCGAAGTACGCCTCGGCCTTCTACGGGCCGTTCCGGGAAGCGGCCGAGTCGGCGCCGCAGTTCGGCGATCGGCGCTCCTACCAGATGGATCCCGGGAACGTCATCGAGGCGCTCCGCGAGGTCGGCCTGGATGTGGACGAGGGCGCCGACATCGTCATGGTCAAGCCCGCGCTCGCGTACCTCGACGTGATCACCCGTGTGAAGCAGGAGTTCGGCCTCCCGGTGGCCGCCTACTCGGTCTCGGGCGAGTACGCGATGATCAAGGCCGCCGGGCGGCTCGGGTGGCTCGATGAGGAGCGGGTGGTCATGGAGATCCTCACGGCGATCCGGCGCGCCGGGGCGGACCTTATCATCACCTACCTGGCGAGGGAGGCTGCACGCCTGCTGGAGCGGCAGCGCTTCTCGGCCGGGCCGTAGCGGACGGGCGGGGGCGGGGCCGAGGCGGCGACAGGCGGTCGCCGGGAGTCGCCTGGAGGGCGGCGTAGGCGCCCTCCGAGAGGAGCCATGCTGGCGGTCATCAAGGATCCCACGAAGCGGGGCGTGATCCTCGAGGACGTCCCGGTGCCGCAAGTCGGACCCTGGGAGGTCCTGGTGCGCGTGCGCGCGGCCGGGATCTGCGGAAGTGACCAGCGGATCTACGGCGAGGTGCACCCCGGTCGCCGCCGGCGGTTCATCATCGGGCACGAGATCGCGGGGGAGGTGGCCGACGTCGGGGAGCGCGTCACCGAGGTCCCGCGCGGCGCACGCGTCGGGGTCGAGATCTGCGTCGGCTGCGGGATCTGCCGCTACTGCAAGGTCGGCCGCGTCAACCTCTGCGAGAAGCTCGAGGAGTTCGGCGTGACCGTGGACGGCGGCATGACCGAGTTCGTGGCCGTTCCCGCGCGGAACATCCACCTGCTCCCGCCCACGCTCCCCTTCGAGAAGGCGGTGCTCGCCGACCCGCTCGCGTGCGTGATCCGGGGGCTCGAGGTGATCCCCGTGCTCTCGGGGTCGTGGGTCACGGTCTTGGGGCCGGGCCAGATGGGGCTTCTGGCGACGCAGGTGATCAAGCGGATCCTGCGGGCGCGGGTGATCATGGTCGGCACGCGCGCCGACCGTCTGGCGCTCGCCAAGGCGATGGGCGCCGACGAGACGGTCAACGTCCACCAGGTCGACCCCGTCGCGGCGGTGCGGGAGCTGACGGACGGCGGAGCGGATTTCGTCTACGAGGCCGCGGGGAATCCTCAGGCGCTCGATCAGGGGATCGCGATGGCGCGGAAAGGCGGCTCGGTCGTCATGCTGACCGTCCACCGCCAGGTCCAGGTGAACCTCGAGCCGGCCGTTCGCGGGGAGCTCCACCTGGTCGGCGCGATCTGTTACTCCTACCGGGAGTACGAGCGGGCGCTCGGTCTCCTCGCGGAGGACCGGATCGACGTGGAGCCGCTTCTCGCGCACCGGTTCCCCCTCCATCAGGCCCAGGAGGCGTTCGACTTCGTCCTCTCGCGGCAGGGCATCAAGGCGATCCTGCAGGTTCCCGGGCACGAAGGCGCCGCGAAAGGAGCGGTCCGGTGACCGACCTCCGAAAGGCGGACCTCGCCCACGTGGTGCATCCCTTCGCGCTCCTGCGGACGCTGCCGGAGGAGGGACCGCGCATCATCGAAGTCGGGACGACGAGCTGAGGGGCTTTTGCACCCTTTCCCTCCCCGGGAGGGAAAGGGTTGGGGTGCGGGAGGAGAATCATGGTGGCCGGTGTCTTGATCCGCTGCGAGCCCCGGAAGGAGTCGGAGGTACTCGACGCCTTGCGCAAGCTGGAGGGGCTCTCCTACGTCTACACCCTGTTCGGTCGCTATGACATGGTGGCCTTGGTCCGCGCCCTGGACCTCCACGCGGCCTCCGAGGTCGTCGGGCGGATCCGGGCGATCGACGGCGTCGTCTCGACCGAGACGCTCGTCGTGCGTCCCACGCGGTAAACGGCCGCACACCCTCATCGGGAGGAGGTTATTCCCATGCGCCGATTCCGGTTCACTCGGTCTCCCAGGCGGACCCTTCCCCTGGCGGGCGTGGTCCTCGCGGTCCTGGCGGTCGCCGGGCTGTGGGGCGGGCACGCCCAGGCCCAGAGTCGGGAGGAAACCCTGATCATTGCCCGCAACATCGACGACATGGTGACCAACGATCCGAGCCGCACGTACGAGTGGACGTCCCAGATCCTGGATCAGGCGGCGTACGACACGCTGGTCACCGTGGAGCCTCCGGACGTCAGCAAGATCCAGCCGAAGCTCGCGACGAAGTGGGAGCTCTCGCCGGATGGGATGACCTACACGTTCCATCTCCGGCCCGGTGTAAAGTTTGCGTCCGGCAACTCGCTCACGGCCCACGACGTGAAGTTTTCCTTCATGCGGCTCAAGAACCTGAAGGATAACCCCGCCTTCTTCATGGACGACGTCAAAGACGTCGTGGTGGTGAACGACACCACCGTGAAGATCGTCCTCAGCGCGCCGAACGCCTCGTTCCTCGCCGCGCTGGCCGCCGTCCCGACGGGGGCCATCGACTCGAAGACGGTCATGGCGCACGCCGGGACCGATGCGGAGAACGCCAAGGACGTGGACAAGGCCACCGAGTGGTTGAACCAGAACTCGGCCGGGTCCGGCCCGTACGTCCTCAAGGGGTGGACCAAGAGCGTGGAAGCGATCATGGAGCGGAACCCCCACTACTGGGGCCCCCGGCCCAAGTTCGCCCGGATCGTCTTTCGTCAGGTGAAGAGCGGCTCGACCCAGCGAGAGATGCTCGAGCGCGGGGACGTGGACGTCGCCATGGACTTCGACCCGGACCTGGCCGCGGCGGTGAAGGGCAACCCCAAGATCAAGGTGGTCGAGGGGCTGACGATGAACCAGGTGTACCTGGGGGTCACGGCGAGCAAGGAGAACTCGAAGGAGCTTGCGGACAAGCGCGTGCGCCAGGC
>CAZDYT010000072.1:0-11224 GCA_964509395.1 uncultured bacterium | reverse complement strand
GCTCGGGTGGCTTCCGGTGCTGACCGTGGCGTGGGTGAACCTCCACGGGGGCTTCCTCATCGGGCTCGCGGTCCTCGGGCTCGCGACGCTCGGTCAGGCGGCGGACCGGCTCTTCGACGCCGGCGAGGCCGCGCCGAAGCCGCCCGACCTCCGCCGGATGGGGCTCATCGGCCTGGCGTGCCTGGGGGTGGCGCTGCTGAACCCGTTCCACGTCCGCGCGCTGCTCTTCCCGTTCGGCGTGGCCGCGGATCAGGCGGCCAAGGAGCTGATCATCGAGTGGTTCTCGCCGGCGTTCCAGTACCCTCAGCTCCGGCTGTTCGAGGGCCTCCTCCTCTTCTTCCTCGTGATCCAGCCGGCGGCGCGACTGCGGCCGCGCCTCGCGGACCTCGCCACCCTCGTCGTGTTCGTCTACCTCGCGCTGGACGCCACGCGCAACATCCCGCTGTTCGTCATCGTGCTCACGCCGCTGGCCGGGCGGCTCGGCGCCGCCGCCTGGGCCCGCGTGCGGCCATCGTTTCAGGCGCCCGGTGAGGGGCGGCGGGCCCGGGCCTGGGCCGCGGCGGGGCTGCTCGGCCTGATCGGCCTCGCCGGCGCGCGCGATCTCGGACAGCTGTCGATCCGGTCGCTCCTGCCCGTGTGGGGCGTGGCCGACGTCTTCCCCGCGCGAGCCTCCGACTTCCTGCTCGCGCACCCCTTGTCCGGCCGGCTGTTCAACGACTACGGGTGGGGCGGGTACCTGACCTGGCGGCTCTTCCCCCGCTATCGCATGTTCATCGACGGCCGCGTGGCCGTCTTCCCGCCGGACGTCCGGGAGGACTTCCTCACCATCACCAACGGGCGGTCCGGGTGGCGGGAGGCCCTCGACCGCCGGGAGATCGGGCTGCTGCTGATCCGAAACGGGACCCAGCTGGCCGCCCTCGTGCGCGAGACCGCCGGCTGGGTGGTCGCGTACGAGGACCGGCATGCCGTGATCTTCCGCCGCGTGGGAACCCCGGCATGAAGCTCCCGCGGCTCGCCGCCCTGGTCCTCTACGCGCTGACGCTCGCCGCCGTGTTCGCCATCGCGCTCTCCTCGCTGACGCGCTTCGACTTCTGGTGGTACCTCAAGTCCGGGGAATACATCCTCACGACGCGCAGCATTCCCCGGACGGACCCCTTCTCCTTCACGGCCCAGGGCCACCCCTGGATCAACCACATGTGGCTGACCCAGGTGATCCTCTACGGGCTCTACGAGACCCTCGGGCGCATCCCGATCATCGTCGGGAAGAGCCTCCTGGTGGCGGGCGCCTTCGGCGTGGTGCTCGCCACCTGCCTCCGGCGGGGCGTGCATCCCGTGCTCGCCGTGGTCGTGGTGACCCTCGCCGCGCTGGCGGGCCAGGGGTACTGGCACGTCCGGCCCCAGGTGATCACCTACCTGCTCACTGCGGTCTACCTCTATCTCCTGCGCGAGGGCTGGGAGGGCCGTCTCCGGCGCCTCGCGTGGCTCCCGCTCCTCATGGTGCCGTGGGCGAACCTGCACGCCGGGTTCATCACGGGGCTCGGGGTCCTCGGGATCGTCACGGTGGGGGCGACGCTCGAGCGACTCCTCGGACCCGACCGGCCGAGCTGGCGGCCGGTGGGCGCGCTCCTGCTCGTGACCGCGCTCACCGCGGCGGCGTCCCTGCTGAACCCGTTCGGGCCGCGCGCGGTCTTCTTTCCCCTCGAGGTGGTCTCGACCCGGGAGTTCATGCGGACGACCGTCGAGTGGTTCTCGCCCAACTTCCACGATCCCCAGTACCGGCCCTTCGAGGCGATGCTGCTCCTCCTCTTCGCCTCGGTGGGGCTCGGGGGCACCCGGCTCCGGGTCACCGACGTCCTCCTGATGGCGACCTTCACGCACCTCGGCGTCTCGTCCATCCGGCACATCCCGTTGTTCGCGGTGGGGGCGACGCCGATCCTCGCCGACGCCGTGCACGGCGCCATCAGGTCCGTGTGGGCGGGACGCGGCGCGTGGGTGCGGCGGCTCACGCAGGCCGGCGAGGCGGCGCTGCCGTCGATCTGGCCGCTGGCCCGGGCCCCGCTGGTCCCCGCCGGCGTCGTCGCCGTGATCCTGCTGGCCCTGCTCGCGGGGTACGCAAGGCTCGCGGGCGAGCCCTGGACGAGCCCGTTCGTCCAGGATCTCAACGAGCTCGCCTACCCCAAGCGGACGGTGGAGTTCATGAGGCGGGAGCGGGTTCCCGGCCCGCTGTTCAACGTCTACGTCTGGGGCGGATACGAGCTGTGGGGTCTCTATCCCGACTACAAGGTCTTCTTCGACGGGCGGACGCACGTCTACGGGGAGAAGATCGTCGAAGACTACCTCGAGGTGGCGGCGCTGAAGCCGGGGTGGAAGGCGGTGCTGGACCGCTGGCAGATCCAATCGGTGCTGACGCACCCGGGCTACGCGCTGACCGAGGCGCTCTACGCGAGCCCCGAGTGGCGAGTCATGTTCGTGGACCGGGAGGCGCTCCTGTTCGTCCGGAACGCGCCGGCGAACCGGGTGCTGTTCGACCGGGTCGGCCACGTGGCCCGCCCCGTCCCGGAGTCCGTGATCCGCCCGGCGCTCGACGCGGCGCTCCAGGCGGCCGAGCGCGGGGACGAGGACGGGGCGATTCGGCGCTTCCGCGAAGTGCTGGCGCTGGACGAAGGCAACCACGTGGCCCTCTACAGCCTGGGACTCTTGCTGGACCGGCGGGGGAACCGGCGCGAGGCCGAGCGCCTCTGGCGCGAGCTTCAGCGCACGGCGGCCGGCACCGAGCTGGCCGCGAAGGCCGAGCGCGAGCTCGGGCGTCAGCGGTGACGGTCATGGATCCGCGCGCGACGCCGGTCGCGCTCGAGCCGCCGGAGGGGCACGAGGTCGCCTACGAGGTCTCGGTGGTGATGCCCTGCCTCAATGAGGCGGAAACCGTCGCGTCGTGCATCCGCAAGGCCCAGAAGGCCCTCGCCGCCCACGGCCTCCGGGGGGAAGTCATCGTGGCGGACAACGGGAGCACGGACGGCTCTCGGGAGATCGCGCTCCGGTGTGGCGCGCGCGTCGTCCGGGTCGCGAAGAAGGGGTACGGGGCCGCGATCATGGGCGGGGTCGCCGCGGCGCAGGGCACCTGCGTGATCATCGGCGACTCGGACGACAGCTACGACTTCGGCCAGCTGGTCCCGTTCGTCGAGAAGCTGCGGGAAGGCTACGACCTGGTGATGGGCTGCCGCTTCCCGAGTGGCCGCGGGCAGATCATGCCGGGGGCCATGCCGTGGACGCACCGCTGGATCGGCACGCCGGTCTTGACCGCCATCGGCCGCCTGTTCTTCCGGGCGCCGGTCTCCGACGTCAACTGCGGCCTGCGGGCCATTCGGCGGGAGGCCTTCGGGCGGTTGGACTTGCGGATGACCGGGATGGAATTCGCCTCCGAGATGATCATCAAGGCGGCCCTCCGGGGCCTCCGGATCACGGAGATCCCGATCGTCCTCCACAAGGCGGGCCGGTCGCGCCCCCCGCACCTCCGGAGCTGGCGGGACGGGTGGCGGCACCTCCGGTTCATGCTCCTCTTCAGCCCCCGCTGGCTCTTCCTGGTCCCCGGCGGGGCGCTCTTTCTGCTCGGGATCGGCGCGGGGGCCTTGCTGATGCGGGGCCCGGTGGGGGTGGGCTCGGTGTATTTCGACACGAACACCCTGCTGGTCTCCGCCATGGCCGCGCTGGTCGGGTTCAAGCTCATGGCTTTCGCGATGTTCTCCAAGGCCTTTGCCGTCTCGGCGGGGCTCCTGCCGCGGGACCCGCGGGTCGAGCGCGTGCTCCGGGTCATCACGCTGGAGGTGGGCATCCTGCTCGGCCTGTTCGTCGCGCTGGGAGGCCTGGCGCTCCTGGGCGCGGGCCTCTTCTACTGGCAGCGCCACGGCTTCGGCTCGATGTCGTACCCCGCGAGCCTCAGGCTGATCATCCCCGGGGTGACGGCGATGACGCTGGGGGTCGAGGTCGTCTTCTCGAGCTTCTTCGTGGGCGTGCTGGGGCTGAGCCGGAAATGAGCGGCGGCACCGCCCGCCTCGCCGCCCCGGGCGTCGCCGCAAGCGGAACCAACGCCGACCCGCGGTTCGGGCCGGCCGGGACGCCGGGGCTCCGGATCGGCATGGTCACCCACTACATGCCCCCCCACATCGGAGGGATCGAGCTCCTGGCCGACAGCCTCGGGCGCGCCTACGCCGCCGCCGGCCACGAGGTGCGGTGGGTCGCGAGCCGGGTTCCCGCCGACGCGGCGCCCGGGGAGGTCGGGCGCATTCGTGTTCCCTGCTGGAACGGCCTCGAGCGCCGGCTCGGGGTGCCGTGGCCGGTGTGGGGCCCGGCGGGCGCGCGGGAGCTGGCCCGGCTCTGCCGGTGGGCGGACGTGCTTCACGTCCACGACTGCCTCTACCTGGGGAGCCTCCTCACGGTCGCGCTCGCGCGGCGCTGGCGCACGCCGGTGCTGCTCTCCCAGCACATCGGGTTTGTCCGCTATCCGGCGGCCGTCCTGAACGCGATCGAGCACCTCGCGTATCGCACGCTCGGGCGCGCCGTTCTCCGGCGCGCCGCCCGCGTGGTCTTCTGCACCCCCTCGGCCCGAAAGTTCGTCACGGCGCTCTGCGGGGGGGTCCCGCGAACGGCCGCGGACATCCCGTACGGGATCGACACCGGGCGCTTCCGACCGCCCCGGGCCGGCGAGCGCAGCGAGGCGCGCCGGCGCCTGGGGCTCCCGGTGTCCGAGCGCGTCGTGCTCTTCGCCGGGCGGCTCGTCGAGAAGAAAGGCGCCGACCTCGTCCTGGAGGTGTGCCGGCGGAGCCCGGCGCTTCACTTTCTCATGGTGGGGGATGGGCCGCTTCGGCCTCCCGAAGCGACCCGCCCCGCCACCCTCACCTGGCTCCCGAGCCTCGCGCCCGACGCGATGCCGACGGCCTACCACGCGGCGGACGTCCTGCTGTTGCCGTCGCACGGCGAGGGGTTCCCGTTCGTCATTCTGGAGGCCATGGCGGCCGGGGTGCCGGTCATCGCCTCCAAAGGCGAAGCCTTCACCGAGGTTCTGGAGCGCGAGGGCGCCTGTCTGGCGGCGGACCGCGCGCCGGCGGCGCTCGCCGGCGCCCTCCGCCGGCTGTGGGAGACCCCGGAGCTCGGGCCGGTGCTGGCGTCTCGGGCCCGGGCGGTGGTGAGACGGGAGTGGAGCCGCGAGACGATGGAGGCGCGCTACATGGCGCTGATCGGCGAGCTCGCCGGCCGACGCTGACCGATGCGCTCCGTCTCCTACGATCAGCTCTGGCGGGCTCCGTGGGGCGACATGCAGCGCGTCGGCCCCGTCCACCGCCACCTCCGGGAGGACCTCGTCCGCACGGTCGCCGCGCTGGAGGTCCGGAGCGTGCTCGACGTGGGGTGTGGATCGGGCGACAACCTCGCGGCGCTGGCCGCGCCGAGCCGGTACGAGCTGACGGGCGTGGACCTCTCCCGGGAAGCCCTCGCCCTCGCGCAGCGCCGGGTGCCGACGGCGCGGCTGGCCTGGCTGGACATCGAGCGCGAGGCTCTGCCCGACCGCTTCGATCTCGTCGTCAGCCTGCAAGTCATCGAGCACCTCCTCGACGACGTGTCGGCGCTCCGGCACATGGCCGAGATGGCCCGGCGCTATCTCTTCGTGTCGACCATCCGGGGGCACATGCGTCCCTCGGAAGTGGCGATCGGGCACGTGAGGAACTACTCGGCCGTCGAGCTTCGGGCCAAGCTGGAGCGGGCGGGGCTCGAGGTCGTGCGGCTTTCGGGCTGGGGCTTTCCGTTCTATTCGCCCCTCTACCGCTCCCTGGTCGAGTGGCTCCCCGGAGGCCCGCCGGCCGGGCGCGTCTCGCGCGTGGGTGAGGTCGCGGCCCGCGCGCTCTACCACCTCTACCGGCTCAACTGGCCCGGGCGGGGGGACGTGCTGAGCGCCCTGGCGCGTCCGGCATGAGCCGTCCCGGGCCGATACGCGTCGCGCTGGGTCGTCCTCGGGCCTCGCCACGCCTCAACGTATGCGGCATACGCCTCGGCGTGGCTCGGGCCTGCGTCCTACCAGCGCTCGCGTCTCGGCCCGGGACCCTGCCCGGGACCACTGCTCTCGCGTACCGGAGGGTAGTCCAGTGAGCGATCGGGATTGCGCGGTGCAGGCGGCCGTCCTCGCGCGGCTGGGCTTCTCCGCCTACGACCTTCCCACGCGGGACAAGATCCCCCTCATCCGGGAGCTGATGGCGCCGCTCGGTGCGGGCCTGGCGCTCGACGTCGGCATCGGCACCGGCTATACGACCTACAGCATCTTCGGCGACCGGCCCACCGTGTGCGTCGATCTCCACGCGCCGAACCTCGCCTACTACCGCGAGCGCGTCACCGCGGTCCCCGGCGCCCGCCGGCCCCTCTGCGTGGTCGCCGAGGCCACCGCGCTCCCCTTCAAGGCGGACGTCTTCCGGTTCGCCCTCTGCAGCGAGGTCCTCGAGCACCTCGAGGACGACGGCGCGGCGGTGGCGGAGCTGGGCCGCGTGCTGGGGCCTCGGGGGAAGGCGGTCCTCACGGTTCCGTACACGGGGATCGGCTTCACGAGCTTCCTCGAGCTCTGCGGGATCAGGACCGTCCACGACTTCCCGGGCCCCGAGCACCACGTCCGGCCCGGATACGACGAGCGCGCGCTCGGGCGCCTCCTCGAGAGCCGCGGGCTCGCGGTGGAGCGCCAGGCCTACTGCCTCCGCGTCTTCACGCGGCTCGTCGTCGATGGGGTGAGCCTCGCGCATCTGCTCTACCAGCGGATCGTGCACGGGCGTCGCGCCTGGACGTGGTCGGAGGCGGCGGCCGCGGAGGGGAGTCCGGCCTTCGGGCTCTACACGTGGATCTTCGGGGCGCTCCTCGCGGTGTGCCGCCTGGACGGACTCGCCCGTGGCGCGCGGGGGTTCGGGCTGGTCGCCGTGGCGCGGAAGCCCGCGGGCACGGCGGCCCGGCAGGGCGCGCCGGGCCCGGAGGTCTCTGTGGGGGCGGCTCGGCCATGACCGGCAAGGAGCGCTGGCGGCGGCTCGGGAGCCTCCCGTGGCTCCTCTCCCAGGGGCGCGATGCCTGGGTGGACGCCCGGACGGCGTTCTCCCGGGCGCCCTTCGCTCGGGACTATCGCGGGATCCGGCCATACACGATGTGCGGCGCCGCCCGCCTCCGCGGCTTGTATCGGGCGGTCGAGCGGATCGTCCGGGAGGACATCCCGGGGGGGCTCGTGGAGTGCGGCACCGCTCGGGGCGGCAGTGCCGCGCTGATGGGGTTGGCGCTCCGGCGCCTTCACGCCGATCGGGCGCTGTGGGTCTTCGACACCTTCGACGGCCTCCCGCCGCCCACGGAGGCGGACGGCGACCCGGAAATCACGGAGCCGTACACCGGACGCTGCCGGAGCTCGCTCGGCGAGGTCTCGGCGCTCTTCGGCCGGCTGGGCGTCGGGGCCCGCGCGCACCTGGTGAGGGGGCTGTTCCGGGAAACGCTCCCGACGGCCGACACTGGTCCGATCGCGCTCCTGCACATCGACTGCGATTGGTACGAGAGCGTCAAGGCGTGCCTGGAGCATCTGTACGACCGGGTCAGCCCGGGTGGCCTCGTCCACATCGACGACTACGGCCACTGGGCCGGGGCGCGGAAGGCGGTCGACGAGTTTCGGCACCGCCGGGCGATCCGCGTGCCGCTGCGCCGGCTCGATTACACGGGACGGCAGCTGATCAAGCCGACCGAGCCATGATGACGCTCCCGGCCGGCGGGCGCCGCCGCACCGTCCTGATGCTCTTCGGGGCCTGCGTCCTCGTCTACAGCTTCAACCTGCGGGAGATCAGCTCCCAGGACACCATCCCCACGCGGGTGCTCCCGGTCGCGCTCATCGAGGATCACCGGCTCGACCTCGACCGATTCTTTCGCGACTACCCGAGCGGCATGCCCTTGCCCTCCTGGGTCCAGCGCGTCGACGGGCATTATCTGTCCCCGTATCCCGTGCTGCCGGCCTTGCTGGCGGTCCCGATCTACCTCGTCCCGGTCAGCGTGCTGGGGGGGGATTCGTGGGTGCTCGTCAACATCCTGGCGAAGGCGAGCGCGACGCTGTTCGCCGCGCTCGGCGTCGTCTTCGTGTACCTGGCCCTCGGCCAGCTCGCCGGGGAGACCGTCGCGCTCGGGATCGCGCTCGTGTACGCCTTCGGGACCTCCACCTGGTCCGTGTCGAGCCAGGGCCTGTGGGGACACGGGCCCGCGCAGCTCTTCCTGGGGGCCGCCCTCTACTGGCTGCTCCGCGGGGAGGCCGACCCGCGCTTTTTCGACGGCGCCGGGCTGGCGGCCGGGCTCATGGTCGCGAGCCGCCCGCAGACCGCCCTCGTCGGGGCCGCGCTCCTGGCGTACGTCGTTCACCGCGATTGGCGGCGGGGGGTTCGGAGCGCCGTGCTGTTCTCGGCGGCCCTGCTCCCGGTGCTGCTGTATAACCGCTGGGCCTTCGGCTCGGTCCGCGGGGCCTATGCGCAGCTCACCGCGCTCCACGCGGAGTACGACAAGGTGGAGGGGGTCTGGCAGACCCCCCTCTGGGAGGGCCTCCTCGGCCTTCTCGTGAGCCCGAGCCGCGGCCTGTTCGTCTACTCGCCCGTCCTGGTGGTGGCTGTTGCGGGCCTCGTCCTGTCGCTCCGGCACCATCGGCGCCACTTGTTCCACTACCTGGCCGGGGGCCTGCTGGCGACCCTCTTGGTGCTCGGCAAGTACTCGGTCTGGTGGGGTGGGCACTCGTTCGGCCCCCGGTACCTCACCGACCTGCTCCCCGTCCTGGCCCTCTGCCTGGTGCCGGCGTGGGAGCCGCTCCGGAGGGCGCGGCCCCTCCGGGCCGTCTTCCTCGGGCTCGTCGTCGTCTCGGTGCTCGTCCAGGTCATCGGGGTGCTCTACTACCCGTCCCCTCGGGATGTGGACTGGAACACGAGCCCCCGGGACGTGAATCTGGCCCCGGAGCGGCTCTGGGACTGGACAGACAGCCAGCTCTGGCGGCTCCTGCGGAACGGGCCCCGCCCCCCGGGATTCGGGTCGATCGGCTGAGGCGTCGGGCCGCGCCGGCGCCCCGAATTTCCGTCCCGGCAGGATTCTGTTCTGGCGGGATTCGAGTGTTTGCTAGAATACCGGTCCAGGGTCGTCCCGAACGCGGTCGCCCGCGTCGATCGGGAGGCCAGGGCCGGCCGCTCGCGCCGTTCAGAGGGGCCGCCGAGGAGTCCGTATGAGGCAGCTCATCGAGAGCGTGGTCCTCGAGGGTCGGAACGTCCGCGTCACCGCGCGCGAGCGGCTGCCCGTCGACCCCCGGGCGCTCACCGTCGCCGCCGCCATCCGAGTGTTCGAGCGCTATCCCGCCCTCGGCGGCTTCTTCCTGACGGCGGGCTCCAACGAGGTCAACATCTCGCGCGAGGAGGTGGACCGCCTGATCGGCCCCGACGGGTTCGCGCGCCTCAAGGACCCGGAGAGCGCCCTGGAAGTCCTGGAGCGTGCCATCCAACAGTACCTCGGGGAGGAGCCCGAGCCCGGAGACAAAACGCGGTGACGGTGCTGGTCCCCGGCCTCCCGCCCGTGCTCACCTGGCCGGTCGTCGTCGTCGTCGCCGCCCTGCTCGGCAGCTTCCTGAACGTCTGCATCTCGCGTCTGCCGCGGGGCGAAAGCGTCGTCTCGCCGCCCTCGCACTGCCCGCGGTGCGACGCGCCGATCCGCTACTACGACAACCTCCCGCTCGTCTCCTTCGCCCTCCTCGGCGGCCGCTGCCGCGCGTGCCGCGAGCCGATCTCCTGGCGATACCCGATCGTCGAGGCGCTGGCCGCCGCGGTCGGGTTCCTCGCCTTCTGGCAGCTCGGGCCGACGTGGGCGGGGCTGCGCGCGTTCGTCCTCGGCCTGGCCCTGATCGCGATCACGTTCATCGACCTCGAGACCCTCCTGATCCCCGACCGGATCACGCTGCCCGGGATCGTCATCGGCCTCGGGCTCTCGCTGGTGCCGTCGCCCCGGGCTCTCGTGTGGGCCCTGATCGGCTGCCTCGTGGCCGGCGGACTCTTCTACGCGATCGCCGCCCTGAGCCGGGGGGGCATGGGAGGCGGGGACATCAAGCTCGCAGCGATGCTGGGCGCCTTCCTGGGCTGGCCGCTGGTGGTCCTCGCCATCTTCGCGGCGGTCGTGCTGGGCGGTGTCGTGGCCCTGGGGTTGCTGGCCTCGGGGCGACGCGGGCGGAAGGACGCCGTGCCGTTCGGACCCTTCCTGGCGTTCGGCGGCCTCCTGACGGCGCTCTGGGGCCGGCCGGTCCTGGCCTGGTACCTCGGGTAGCCCTGGAGGGCGCCCGCATGCCCGACCCCGTGAGCCAGGCCCCGCCGGCCGCGATCTCCGCCGCGGCGCCGGCCTCGCCGGCGACTCCGGTCCGGCGGCAGCTCACGCTGGCCCTGATCGTGGCCGCGGCCCTGGTGCTCGTCTCGGGCGCCCATCTCGTCCTGCCGTCCCTCCTGCCCGCGGGAACGGCGAGCCCCCGCCCGGTGAGCCAGACGATCCTCGGGATCACGGCCTTCCTCGGCAGCGTCCTCTTGCTCGGCGCCCTCTACCGTGCCCGGGACCGGGCCGGGCGCTCGGAGGCCCCCCCGGCTCCTGCGTCGGTCTCGGCTCCGGCGGCCGCGCAGCCCACCGACGTGGACCGGGCGCTGGGAACCCTGCTCGACCCCAACCGGGCGGACGAGGTCGGCGCCCTGATGCGGGAGTTCACGCGGATCCTCGGCGTGCTCCAGGAGCAGGCCTCCCAGGTCCAGGACTACGCGGCGCGATTCGAGGTGATCAACGAGGAGCTGCGGAACGCCAACCTGCGCCTGCGCGAGCTGTCGCTCACGGACGAGCTGACCGAGGTCGGCAACCGGCGGAACTTCGACGTGCGGATGCGCGAGGAGATCAACCGGTCGACGCGGTTCGGCCACACGTTCAGTCTCTTGCTCCTCGACATCGACCGGTTCAAGAAGTTCAACGACGAGTTCGGGCACCCGCAGGGGGACGCGGTGCTCCGGGCTCTCGGGGCCCTGATGCGATCCCTGTCGCGCGAGGGCGACGTCCCCTGCCGCATCGGCGGCGAGGAGTTCGCCGTCATCCTCCCGGAGACCGCCAAGGCCGACGCGATGGGCTTCGCCGAGCGGATTCGGCGCGCGGTGGAAGGGACCATCAGGGCCCCGGACGGCCAGCACCC
>CAZDYT010000071.1:0-11256 GCA_964509395.1 uncultured bacterium | reverse complement strand
TGTCGCTGCGGCGGAGTGAGGGGCCGGCCCCGGGGACGCTGGACGACCGCGGGACCCCGAGGAAGGGCCCCTCGGAGCCCGGCCGCATGCCGGACGTGGGAACGGCCGACCCAGGAACGCATCGCGTCAGCATCTCCCCCGGGACTTCAGCCGAGCCGGGAGCGAATGGAGACGTCCTCGTTGCCGCGGGCCTGGAAGCTCAGGACGAGCTCGCTCAGGAGCCCCAGCGAGAAGGACTGGATCCCGACCAGGATGGAGAGCACGCCGAACGCCAGGAGCGGGCGATTCCCGATGGGTCGCACCCCGGCCAGCCAGAGCGCGGTGAGGTAGAGGTTCACCAGGAGCCCGATCGCGAGGCTCAGGAGCCCGAGCCCCCCGAACAGGTGGAGCGGCCGCCGGGTGTACCGCGTCAGGAAGAGCACCGTCAGGAGGTCGAGGCATCCCCGCACGAACCGCACGGCCCCGTACTTCGAGCGCCCGAAGCGGCGCGGCCGGTGGTTCACCGGCACCTCGCCGACGATGAAGCCCCGGCGCGCGGCGAGGGCCGGGATGAACCGGTGAAGCTCCCCGTAGAGGCGGAGCTCTTCGACGACGGCGCGCCGGTAGACCTTGAAGCCGGAGTTGAAGTCGTGGAGCCGGAGGCCGGTGAGCCGGCCGGTCACCGCGTTGAAGACCCGCGAGGGCCAGGTCTTCGAGGGCGGGTCCTGCCGGCGGACCTTCCAGCCAGAGACGAGGTCGTAGCCCTCCTCGAGGGCCGCGACGAGCCGGGGCAGCTCGGCGGGATCGTCCTGGAGGTCGGCGTCGAGCGTCGCGATGACCTGTCCGCGCGCGTGGGCGAAGCCCACGGAGAGGGCCGCGGCCTTGCCGAAGTTCCGCCGCAGCTGGAGGACGCGGACCCGGTCGTCCCGCCGGTGGAGCTTCTCGAGAACCTGGAACGACTCGTCGCGGCTCCCGTCGTCGACGAAGATCAGCTCGTAGGGTCGCCCGAGGCCTTCCAGGACCTCGGTCAGCTCCCGATGGAGGAGCGGCAGGCTCGGGGCCTCGTCCAGGACCGGAAGGACGACGGACAGCTCGATGTTCTGGGTCCCGACCCGCGGTGTCATGGCGATTCGACGCGCCTAGGGGCAGTCCGCGACGGTGTTGCTCGAGGTCACGCTGAGGGTGCCGGTGGTGCCGTCGTACGTGTACGACAGCGCCGTGCACTGGAACAGCGGGGGGCTCGGCTGGACGTATTTCCCGGGGCTCCCGGGGAAGTTCCCGTTGTGCTGGCCATAGTAGAGGGCGATCGCCGAGCGCATGGCACCCAGCAAGCCCTGATCGGCCGCAAACCGGGACTTGGCCACGACGTTCTGGTACATCGTGATGGCGATGGCCGCGAGGACCGCGATGATCGCGACCACGACCATCAGCTCGACCAGCGTCACACCGCGCTCCCCTCTCACGATCCTCATCTCAGTGGCCTCCGCGAGGCTCGCCTCCGGTCGTCCGGACCCCAGGCGCCCGTCGCGGGGCGCCTGGGGTCCGGGGCAGGAGTTAGCAGACCGACGCCGTGTTGCCGGTGACCGCGAGCAACCCGGTCGTGTTGTCGTACGTATAGCCGAAGCCTGCGCACTGGAAGACCGGGGGCGACGGCGTCACGTACTTGCCTGGGCTGCCGGGGAAGTTCCCGTTGTGCTGGCCATAGTAGATGGCGATGGCCGACCGCATGGCGGCGATGACGCCTTGGTCGGCGGCCAGCTTGGCCTTCTTCTGGACGTCCTGGTACAGCGTGATGGCGATGGCGGCGATGATGGCGATGATCGCGACCACCACCATCAACTCGACCAGCGTTACACCGCGCTGGTCTCTGAACCGTCGGAACATGGGGCGCCTCCTTCTGCTAGGGTTTGGTGGACCACCAATCTCGACCCAATGTCGAGATCACGTCGAACGACGAAGGGAACCAGCAATAACCGTGCCCCAGCGCAGGACCCCAACGTTTTCAGCGAGTTAGAGGAGCGTCCGGCGACCGCCGCGCTCAGGTTCTGGCCGCGGACCGCTCGCGAGGATCAGAGGGTTCGCCCGGTAACCCCGCGTCCTGACGTGCGATTCGCCTCGGCAGCGGAAAAGGAGCGGGACCTGACACTTTTTGTCAGTTATCCCGGTCCAGGCCGTACTTCTGGAGGCGATACCGGAAGGAGCGGAAGCTGGTTCGGAGGAGCTGCGCGGCTCGGCTCTGGATGCCCTGGGCGCGACGCAGCGCCTGGGACAGGAGGTCCCGCTCGATCCGCTCCATGAGCGCGTCGAGGTCCAAGCCCTCCGGGGGCAGGTCCATGCCCGGGAAGTCGGGGGCGTGGGGCCCCCGGATCGACTCCGGCAGGTTCTCGGCCCGGATGACCGAGTCGGGCTCGAGGGTGACCGCGCGCTCGATCACGTTCTCCAGCTCCCGCACGTTGCCCGGCCACGGGTAGCGCTCCAGCGCGGCCAGGGCATCGGGTGAGATGAGCTTCGGCGGGGCCCCGGCGGCGACCCCGAACTTCTGGAGGAAGTGGCTCACCAGGAGCGGGACGTCCTCCCGGCGCTCGCGGAGCGGCGGGATGTGCAACGAGATCACGTTCAGCCGGTAGAAGAGGTCTTCGCGGAACGTCCCGCGCGCGAGCGCTTGGGCGAGGTCGCGGTTCGTGGCGGCCGCGATGCGGACGTCCACGCGGACCGACTTGACGCCGCCGACGGGCCGGACCTCCGGGTCTTCGAGCACGCGCAGCAGCTTGACCTGGAGGTGCAGCGGGAGCTCGCTCACCTCGTCCAGGAACAGCGTCCCGTCGTCGGCCACCTCGAAGAGCCCCTGCTTGGCCGCGATCGCGCCCGTGAACGCGCCCTTCACGTGGCCGAACAGCTCCGACTCCATCAGCTCCTGCGGGATCGCGCCGCAGTTCACCGTCACGAACGGGCCCAGCTTCCGGTTGGAGTTGAAGTGGATGGCCTTGGCCACCAGCTCCTTCCCGGTCCCGCTCTCCCCGGTGATGAGCACCGTCGCCTTGCTGTCCCCGAGGCGCGCGATCGTGGTGAAGACCGCCTGCATCTTGGGGCTTTTGCCGATCAGGTTGCCGAACTGGTAGCGCTGCTCCACCTCGCACCGGAGCCGCAGGTTCTCGCCCCGGAGGCGGCGCTCCTCGAGCGCCTTCTGGACGAGGTGCCGGAGCTCGTCCACCTTGAACGGTTTGATGATGTAGTCGTAGGCGCCTTCCTTGAGGGCCTGAACCGCCGTCTCGGCGGTCGCATACGCGGTCATGATGACGACCGACAAGGCGTCGTCCACCTGCTTGATGCGCCGGAGCGTTTCCAGGCCGTCGAGGCCCGGCATCCGGAGATCGACGAGGGCGAGGTCCGCGGGCGTCCGTTCGAGGACCTTCAGCGCCTCCTCGCCGCCGGCCGCGCTCTCGACCTCGAAGCCGTCCTGCGAGAGCGCGATGGTGAGCCACTCCCGCATGCTCTGCTCGTCGTCGACGATGAGGAGCCGCTCGGCCACGGTCACGGCTCCACGCCCGGGAGGATCGCCACGAACCGGGTGCCCCCACCCTCCCGGTCCTCGACCCGGATCTCGCCCTCGTGTTCCTGGATGATGCGGTGCACGATGGCGAGGCCGAGCCCGGTCCCCTCGGGCTTCGTCGTGTAGAAGGGCTCGAAGATGTGCGGGAGGTGCTCCGGCGCCACGCCCAGGCCGGTATCTTCGACCACCATCTCGATGCCGGCCCGGCCCGCCGGATCCGCCGCCTTGGCGAGGCGCGCGACCACGTGCAGCGTCCCGCCCTGCGGCATCGCGTCGACGGCATTGCGACAGAGGTTCCAGAGCGCCTGACGGATCTGCCCCGGATCGACGTGAGCCTTCACGGTGCCGTCGGGGTATTCTTTGACGGTCCGCAGCGTCTCACCGGCTTGCTGCCCGAGAAGGAGCAGGACCTCGTCGATCACCTGGGTCAGATCGGTGAGCTGCGGTTCCCGCCGCCGGGGCCGGGAGAACTCCAAGAAGTCGGTGATGGTACCGTCCAGCCGGTCGGACTCGCGCAGGACGATGTCCATCAGCCGCCGATCCGCCCCCTGCGGCCTGAGATTCTGCCGGAGCATTTCGATCGAGCCGCGGATCGAGGCGATCGGGTTCCGGATCTCGTGCGCGAGACCGGCGGCCAACCGCCCGATCGCCGCGAGGCGATCGGCGTGGCGCACCTGCGCCTCCATGCGTTTGATCTCCGAAAGGTCCTGGAAGGAGCAGATGAGACCGAGAGGATCGCCCGAGCCGCGCCGGAGTACGGATGCGCTCACGCCGATCGGGATCGTGGCCCCGTCCGCGCGCACGAGGCTCGCCGAAAAGCGATACGGGACCCGCATCCAGGTGCGCAGATTTTCCCACACGTGCGGGAACGATGGGGCCTGGTGGAGGATGCGGTCCCAGGGCTGCAGCTGGAGGCGCTCCTGCGACCGGCCGCTCAGGGCTTCGGCGGTCCGGTTCGCCGTGAGAACCCGCCCGTCCCGGTCGAAGGTGACGAGCCCGCTCGACACGCTCTGCACGATGTCTTCGTGCACCACCTGCAGCTCGGCCAGGCTGGCCTCCGTCCGGCGGGCTTGCCAGCGGACCTGGCGGAGCTGCTCGGCCAGGTAGGTCGCGAGGTACGCCACGGTGAACGAGGCGCAGACATTGGCCGAGATGAGGAGGATCGTGAAGCTCCCTTCCGCGATCGGGTCTTGGCGCGCCGCGAACTCGCCGACGGGCGGGATTTCCCGATAGAACTGCAGGAAGAGCAGCAGGCTGTGGCACAGCACGCTGACCGCCGCGGTCACGAAGCTCCTGCGGGGGGCGACCACGATGCTGGTCGCCAGGATCGAGAAGAGGTAGATGAACGCGAAGAGGCTGAACGTCCCTCCGGTGACGTAGATCAGGGCCGTCTCGAGCAGGATGTCGAAGTAAATCTGGACTTCCGCGAAGCGGAGGGACGCGCCGAGCCACCGGGAGAGGACCCACGAGGCGATGGAAAGGGCGTAGCTCGCGCCGATGACGGCCGCGAACGCCCGGAAGCCGAACGGGAGATAGCCCCAGAGCGCGACCCCTCCGACTGAGACCAGCAGGAGCGTCGTCACGCCCGCCCGCATGATGATCAGCCAGCGGACGGCGTTCTCGCTCTCGGTGCGCTGGGGCATCGCGGCCCCCCGGGGCGGGCGGCCTCTTACTTCACGAGGGTGATGACCTGGAAGATGGGCAGGTACATCGAGATGACGATCCCGCCGACCACGATACCGAGGAAGACGATCATGATCGGCTCGAGCAAGGCGGTGAGCCCCGAGACGGCGACGTCCACCTCGTCCTCGTAGTAGTCGGCGACCTTGGACAGCATGTTGTCGAGCGCGCCCGTCTGTTCGCCCACCGACACCATCTGGACGACCATGGCCGGGAACACCTTGCTCTGGCGGAGCGGCTCGGCGAGGGTCTGCCCCGCCGTCACCCGCTCCCGCGCTTCCATGACCGAGTTCTCCACGATCCGGTTACCCGCCGTCTTGGCCGTGATCCGCAACGCATCGAGGATCGGCACCCCACCGCTGATGAGCGCGGAGAGCGTGCGGGTGAATCGCGCAACGGCGATCTTCTTCAAAAGGACCCCGAAGATCGGCGCCCGCAGGAGGAAGCGATCCACCGTCAGGCGGCCCTGGTCGGTTCGGTACCACGCACGGAAGGCGGCGTAGAGCCCCACCGCGCCGCCAGCGAGGAGGTACCAGTACTTGCGTATGAAGTTCGACAGGTTGACGACAAAGGCCGTCGGCGTGGGCAGCGGCACGCCGGACTTCTCATAGAAGCTGGAGAAGATGGGGATGATGAAGACCAGGAGGAAGGTGACGACGCCGAGCGCCACGGTGACGACCAGGACGGGGTACACCATGGCCATCTTGACCCGATGCTTCAAGGCGTCGGCCTTCTCCAGATAGACGGCCAGCCGCGCCAGCATCGAGTCCAGGACGCCGCCGATCTCCCCGACGTGGACCAGGTTCACAAAGAGCTCGTCGAACGCCTTCGGGTGTCGGCCCATCGCCTCCGAAAGCGTCGAGCCGCCTTCCACGTCGCCCGCGATCCGGGCGATGATGTCCTGAAAGCGCTTCCGCTCGGCCTGCTGCCCCAGGGCTTGCAGGCACTGGACCAGGGGAAGGCCGGCGCTGATCATCGTCGCGAACTGGCGGGTGAAGACCGAGACGTCCTTCGAGCGAACGCCCCCGAGGAACGACCCGATCACCGGAATCGACGCGAGATCGAACGCGACCGCGGCCTTCTTGGCCGCGAGGCTCCGAACGCTGATCCCCTGGGAGCGGAGCTGGCGGGCCGCGGTGCGCTCGTCCGCGGCCGTGACCTCGGCCGCGATCGCCGCGCCGTCCGCCTTCACCCCTCGATACGTGAACGTGGGCATGTCCCCCTCCTTCTCGGGCCCTTACCGCGAAGCCACCTGGGGTTGCTCGATGAGCCGCAGCAGCTCGTCCGCGAAGAGGCTTCGTGAGACGGCCTCCTGACGGGTGATCAGTCCCCGCAGGTACAGATTGGCCAGGGCCTGGTTCATGGTCTGCATCCCGAACTTCTGGCCCGCCTGCATCGCCGAGTAGATCTGATGCACCTTCTCTTCCCGGATCATGTTCCGGATGGCGGGCGTGGCCATAAGGATCTCCAGCGCGAGCACCCGACCCCGACCGTCCTTCCGCGGGATCAGGAGCTGGTTAAAGATCGCCTCCAGGACCAGTGCGAGCTGAGCCCGCACCTGGGATTGCTGGTGAGGCGGGAACACGTCGATCACCCGGTCGATCGACTGGGCGCAGGAGTTCGTGTGCAGGGTGGCGAAGGTGAGGTGTCCCGTCTCCCCGATCGTCAGCGCCGCCTGGATCGTCTCGAGGTCGCGCATCTCACCGATGAGCACGACGTCGGGATCCTGGCGGAGGACGTACTTGAGGGCCGCGGGGAACGAGTGCGTGTCCTGGCCCACCTCGCGCTGGTTCACGAGCGCCTTGTGGTTCGCGTACAGGTACTCGAGAGGATCCTCGACGGTCACGATGTGGACGTCGCGGGCGCGGTTGATCCTGTCGATCATCGACGCCATCGTCGTCGTCTTCCCGTGACCGGTGGGGCCGGTGATCAGGACGAGCCCCTTGTGCTTCGAGATGAGCGTATTGCAGATCTCGGACGGCAGGCCCAGCTCCTCGAAGCCCTTCGGCTGGTGCGGAATGGAGCGAATCGCGATGCCGACCGCACCCCGCTGCTGATAGACGTTGACCCGGTAGCGGGAGAGCCCGGTGACCCCGTAGGAGAAGTCGAGCTCGTGGTTTGCCTCAAACCGCTCGCGCTGCTCGGTCGTGATCAGGCTGTAGGCGAGGGCCTTCGTCTGGTCTGGCGTGAGCGGCGGATACTCAAGCGGCACGAGGCGGCCGTGTACGCGCAGGGTCGGCGGCGCGCTGGCCGTGATGTGTAGGTCGGACGCGCTTCGTTCGGCCATCACCATCAGGAGATCCCGCATTGTCACGAATGACTCCTCCCTGTGTCGACCGCTGGCTCGCGGCGTCTGCCGCCTCCGGCCTCCGGACCGCCGCGCCCCGCTGGCATCCGATCCTGACGCCTCCAGCCTGCCACGTCGCTCACTGCCAGCGTTCCCGACCTAGTCGGCGAATGTCACGCGGATGATCTCGTCCAACGTGGTCACGCCTTGCGCCACCTTCCACAGCCCGGCCTGGCGCAGCGTGCGCATGCCGTGCTTGATCGCGACCTCCTTCAGCTCGTTGGCCGGCCGCTGCTTGACGATCCCGTCCTGGAGCTCCGCGTTCATGTACAGGGTCTCCTGGATCGCCATGCGGCCCCGGTAGCCGGTGTTCGCGCAGGCGCCACACCCCGTCCCCTTGTAGATCTTGACGGACTCGGCTTCCTCCGGGTTGAAGCCGACATCGAGCAGCACGGAGAGCGGGACCTCGACCTGATCGCGGCACTCGATGCAGATCCGCCGGAAGAGGCGCTGTGCGACCACCATGAGGAGCGAGGAGGACACGAGAAAGGGGACGATGCCCATGTCGAGGAGCCGGGTCACCGTGCTGGGCGCATCGTTCGTGTGCAAGGTGGAGAAGACGAGATGTCCGGTCAGCGCCGCCCGGATGGCGATCGCCGCCGTCTCGGTGTCGCGCATCTCGCCCACGAGGATGACGTCCGGGTCCTGCCGGAGGAACGCGCGCAGGGCTGTCTGGAAGGTCAACCCGATGTCTTCCCGGACATGGACCTGGTTGATCCCGGGGAGGTTGAACTCGACCGGATCCTCGGCCGTCATGATGTTGATCTCGGCGGAGTTGATCGTCGAGATCGCGGCATAGAGGGTCGTGGACTTCCCGCTCCCGGTAGGACCCGTCACGAGGATCATCCCGTACGGCGTCTGGATGATCTTCTTGAAACGCTCGAGGTCGTCCTCCTCGAAACCGAGCTTCTGAAGGTCGAGGATGACGCCCGACTTGTCGAGGATTCGCATGACGATCTTCTCGCCGAAGATCGTGGGCAGTGAGGAGACCCGGAGGTCGACCTCCTTGCTGGAGAACTTCACGGAGATGCGCCCGTCCTGGGGCAGGCGCCGCTCCGCAATATCCATGTTCGCCATGATCTTCACGCGGGAGAGGATCGCCGCCTCCATCTGCTTCGGAGGCGCCATCACGTCGTGCAGCACGCCGTCGATCCGGTACCGGACCCGAAACACTTTCTCGTACGGCTCGAGGTGAATGTCCGACGCGCGCTTGCGGATGGCATCGGCGAGAATCAGGTTGACGAAGCGGATGATCGGCGCCTCGCCCGCCTCCTCTCCGAGCTCGGTGATGTCGACCTTCGACGACGAGCGCTCGACCAGCTCCAGCGCGTCGGCGCCAATCTGGTGCTCCGTTTTGAGGATCTCGTCGAGCCTCGCCGCGCTGTCGGCGTAGGCCTTGTCGATCGCCTCCTTGATGGCCGTTTCCGCGGCGAGGACCGGGATGACGTGGAGGCCCGTCGCAAACTGCACATCGTCGATGGCCAGGACCACGGTCGGATCGGAGAGCGCGAGGGTGAGGGTGTTGCCGACCTTCCGCACGGGGAATACCTGGTACTTCTGAACGATCTCCTTCTTGACAAGCCTGACGATCTCCTCGGTCACCTCGACCCGCTGCAGGTTGATCACCGGGATGCCGTACTTCCGACTCAGGAAGTCGAGGAGGTCGTCCTCGCCGAGGAGCCCGAGGCGTTTGAGGATGGTCGGCAGGCGCTCGTTGGTTCTCCGCTGCTCCGCCGCCGCCTTCTGGACCTGCTCGGCGGTCAGCAGGTTCTCTTTGACCAGGAGTTCGAGCAGACGCGGGTTCATGTCAGCCAGCCGTTCCCTCCCGCGCCCCGCTCGAGCGACCCGCGGGAGCTATCGGGAGAAAAGTGGGGTATTATCTCCCGGCCTTGCCGGGGATACCAAGCGTTTTGTTGACCAGCTCGACGAACCGGTCGAGCCCAGAGCCCTTCTCGAAGAACGCCACGGAGTGATAGGGCTCGGCCCTTCGGCTCAGGCCTTCGCCAGCGAGCCCCGTGATGAGTATGACCGGAACCTGCGCATCCAACCGGCGGACGGCGTCGAGGACGACCAACCCGTCCATGTCCGGCATCATGACGTCGATGACTGCCAGGTGCGGCCGGGTCTCTTGGAACTTCCGCAGGGCCTCGTTGCCGCTCTCGGCGCGGATGACCTCGTGGCCGGCGAGGGTGAGGACGTCCTGGAGAACGTCCAGGACCGCGGGGGCATCGTCGGCGACCAGAATCTTAGCCATGGGGAGCTCTGCGTGGCCTATATTTGTCCGCCACGCCCGGCTGGACGGCAATCTTTTTACAGGTGGGGGATCTTGTGCAACTCCCGTGCCAGGGAGTCACCCGGCTCGGCGGGCACCCGTCAGCCCGAGGGCCGCCGCAAAGGCCTGATGCGTCTCGTCTTGGAAGAGCACGAGGTGAATGCGCCGGAGGGTGGAGCCCGGCACCTCGGCCAGGTGGGCACGGAGGGCGCCGACCATGGCCTCGGCCGAGTCCTTTGGCGGCATTCGGCCGACGCCGGTGCCGAAGGCAGGAAAGGCCAGGCTCTGCAGACGCATCTCCTCGGCCCGACGCAGGGCGGCGCGCGTCGCGCGCCGCACCACTTCCGGACTCGACTGGAGGTCTGACCCCATCACGGCCGCATGAATGACGTAGCTGGCCGGGAGATTTCCGGCCGTGGTCACGACGACGTCGCCGACCTCGATCGGGCCTTGACGGACCGCATCTTCCTCGATGATCGTCCCGCCCTTCCGCTTGATGGCACCGGCCACCCCGGTCCCCATCCAAAGCTGGTTGTTGGCGGCATTGACGATGGCATCCACCTCGTACTCGGTGATGTCCCCGCGCTCGAGGATGATGTCCGTCTGGCCCACCCTGACCTTCATGACGGGCTCTCCTCAGACCCCTCGCCCTGCCAACATCCGTGAGATCGACTCCCGGCCACCGGTCCGACTGGACCTCAGTCAGCGGCGCTCTTGGGATTTGGCCTCCATCCAGAGCCGCTCCATCTCCTCCGAGGTGAGCGCGCGCAGTTCGCGGCCGCTCTCGTCTGCCGCGTTCTCCATACGCTGAAACCGCTCGCGGAAGCGCTCGACCGCCGCCTGGAGGGCCGCTTCAGGGTCCGTCCCGGCCAGACGCGCTACGTTCACCACGGCAAAGAGGAGATCCCCGATCTCGGCGCGAATGGCCTCCTCCGCCCCTTGCCGGAGCGCGGCGCTCAACTCGGCAACCTCCTCATGGACCTTGTCGAGCGCGGCGATGGGATCCTGCCAGTCGAAGCCGACGCGGGACGCACGATGCTGGATCCGCTGTGCCCGGAGGAGACCCGGCAGGCTGCGCGGGATCCCGTGGAGAGCCGAGCGGCGTTCTCCGCCCTCGGCCTGCTTGATGGCCTCCCACTGGGCGAGCGCTTCGGCTGCCGTGCCGATCAGCCGATCGCCGAAGACGTGAGGGTGCCGGCGCACCATCTTGTCCACCAGCGCCGCGAGGAGATCCGCCATGGAGAACTCGCCCCGTTCCTGGGCGATCTGGGTGTGAAAGACGACCTGAAACAGCAGGTCTCCGAGCTCCTCCCTGAGGCGTGCCGGGTCGCCGTCGGGGAGCGCTTCGAGGACCTCGTAGGCCTCCTCAACGAGGAAGGGGCGAAGACTCTCACGGGTTTGCTCACGGTCCCACGGGCACCCGCCCTC
>CAZDYT010000070.1:2882-11287 GCA_964509395.1 uncultured bacterium | reverse complement strand
TATGGGATAGGGGTGCCGCCGGGTGTGAACCGCGCTGGGAGGCTGGCTCTTGAGACTCCGGTCGGGGTAGCTGCACGGCCGAGGCGCGTTCAGCCGGGCGTGGTGGGGGCGGCGGGGGCGCTCTTCCTGGTGGGAGACGGCCGCGGCCTCCGGGCCCAGATGCTGATGTTGGCCGCGGCCACCGTGCTCTTCGCTCCCCTCCCTGGCCTCGGGCGAGCTGTTCGGCACGGCGGTCGGCGGGGCGGTGGCGCCGGCGGGGGGTATGGGGCACGTGCCGCTTTCGGTTCGGGGCTGGCGCCGTCTGATCCAGGGTCCGTGGCCGCTCTTGGCGGGTGGCCTCGCGCTCGCGGTCCTCAATGCGCTGACCCTCGTCCTCGCGGGCCATCCGTGGGCGATCACCTGGGGCCTGACGCTCTGGGGCGGGAAGAGCCTCCAGGCTTTGGACTACGACCTCTCGGCGGTGCCCTTCTGGAGGGGCGAGTTCCAGCAGGCGGCGCTGGCGGCCCCGGTGCTCGCCGACGTGACGTCCGTCATGGACCTGGGCATCGTCCTCGGAGCCTTTCTGGCGGCCGGGCTCGCCGGGCGCTTTGCCCCCACGTCGCGCATCCCGCTTCGCCTCGTCGCCCCCGCGCTGCTCGGCGGTCTCTTGCTCGGCTACGGCGCCCGGATCGCCTTCGGCTGCAACATCGCGGCCTACTTCGGCGGCATCGCCTCCACAAGCCTCCACGGCTGGCTCTGGGGCCTGGCGGCCCTCCTCGGGACGCCCATCGGCGTCAGGCTGCGCACCCTCTTCGGGATCGACGACGCCCCATCCTGCTGAAGGACACGCCCGCTCGGAGTGCCGTCCGCCGCCGGCCGCGCTGGGCGACCGAGGAGGACGCGCGCCGGGCCTCGGCGCGGCGTCCGCAGGCTCTGCTGGAGCGAGGCTGAGCCGCGACGATGCCCGTCAAGCGCCCGCAGGCACGAGGCGGCCGTCGGTGAGGGACAGGACCCGGTCGGCGGCGCGGGTGAGCTCAACCTGATGGGTGACCAGGAGGACGGCCGCCATTCCCGTCCGGGCACGCCCGTGGAGCTCGTCGAGGATCACGCGGGCGTTGTCGTCGTCGAGGTTCCCGGTCGGCTCGTCGGCGAGGATCACGGCCGGGTCGTTCAGGACCGCCCGGCAGAAGGCCACCCGCTGCTGCTCCCCGCCCGAGAGCGCCGGCGGATAATGCTCCTTCCGCTCGGCGATCGCGAGACGCTCGAAGAGCGCCGCCGCCGCGCGGGCCGCCTCGGCGCGATCACGGCCGACGTAGCGCGCCGCGAGGAGGACGTTCTCCCAAGCCGTGAGCGACGAGATCAGGTTGAAGTTCTGGAAGACGACGCCGAGGTGGCGCCCGCGGAAGCGCGCCAGGACCCGCCGGCTCGCCCGCGTCAGCGAGACGTCGCGCCACGTGAGCTCGCCGCCGTCGGCCCGGTCCAGGCACCCCAGCAGATTGAGCAGCGTCGACTTGCCCGAGCCCGAGCGCCCGGCGACGACCACGTACTCGCCCGGCGCGAGGGTCAGGTCACAGCCGCGCAACACCTCGATCGCGCGCCCGTCCGGGCCCTCGAAGGTCTTCCGCAAGCCGACGGCCCGGAGCAACGTCAGCGCCGCGCGCCCCCAGCGAACGTCGCCGCCTGCTCGCCGGCGAGCTTCCCGAACGTCGCGCCGGCCATGAGCCCGGCCCCACCCGGGTAGTTGTGGTAGAAGAGGCCGCCGACCAGCTCGCCCGCCGCGTAGAGGCCGGGGATCGGCCGGTCCTCGGTGTCGAGCACGCCGGCCTGCGCGTTGACCCGCAGGCCGCCGAAGGTGAACGTGATCCCGCACGTGACGCCGTACGCGACGTAGGGCGGCGCGTCCAGCCGCTGCGCCCAGTTCGACTTGGGCGGCGTGATGCCTCTCGTCCCCTTGCCGTCCAGGATCGCGGGGTTGAATGACCCCTCCTGCACCGCCGCGTTGAACTCGCGGACGGTGCGAACGAGGCCTCCCACGTCGATCTCGCACTTCCGGGCGAGCTCCTCGATCGTCTGGGCCTCCGCCTTCGTGACCTCGCGGATCCGGTATTCTTCGCGGAGGAGCGGCACGACCTTCTGGTCGAAGAGCTGCCAGGCCGTGCGGAGGGGCTGCTTGAGGATCTCGCGGCCGTACTTCGCGTAGGTGTAGTTTCGGAGGTCCGCGCCCTCGTCCACGAACCGCTCGCCACGCACGTTGACGATGAGCCCGAGCGGGTAGGAGTGCTTCTGGAAGAGGTCGAGCACCTTGCGGTCGCCGAACTCGGGCGCGTTCAGGTCCCAGGCGACGGCGTGGCACGACGACCAGTGGCCGTAGGGCTGGGCGCCGATCTCGAGCGCCATGCGGAGGCCGTCGCCGACGTTGTGCCGGGTGCCGCGCACGCGCGCCAGCTCCCAGTCGGAGCCGAGGTAGCGGACGCGCCACTCGGGGTTGGCCTCGAACCCTCCGCACGCCAGGACGACGGCGCACGCGGGGATCTCTTCGAAGCCCTGAGGGCCGCGGGCGACCACGCCGGTCACCGCGCCGCGGCGGTCCTGGAGGAGGCGTCGGGCGCCCGTGTCGTAGCGGACCTCGACGCCGACGCGCCCCGCGCGGTCGTAGAGGGCCTCGACCAGCCCCGATCCGCCCCCCACCGCTTCGACGTGGAGGCCGCCCCAGAACCGATGCCGGTCCCCCACCTTGAAGGACTGGCGGTTGAGCATGAGGATCCAGCGGATGCCCTGGCCGCGCATCCAGACGACCGTCGGGCGGGAGCGGCGGACGAGGAGGTCGGCGAGGTCCGGGTTCGCGCAGTGCTCGGTCAGGCGCACGAGGTCGTCGTAGAACGCCTCCTCGGGGTACGGCGGAACCTCGACCGCGCGGGCCTCGGCCTCCGTGAGGTCGACGAGCACGTCCCGACGGAGATCCTCGAGGCCGCGGTGCGCGAAGCGGAAGCCGCCGGCCGTGAACAACGAGTTCCCGCCGCGCTCGGCCTCCGGCGCCTTCTCCAGGACGAGCACGCGGGCGCCCTGCTCCCGCGCCGCCAGGGCCGCGCAGAGCGCCGCGTTCCCGCCACCCGCCACGACGACGTCGTAATTCTCCGCCATACGAGCCCCCTACGCTCCGCGGCGGACGGCTTCGGCCGGCGGGACGCGCAGGATGCGCGCCGTCGCGTACGCCGCCGCGATCGCGCCCAGCACCGCCGCGAATCCCACGGCAAATCCCAGGAGCCGGCCCGAGAAGAGGAAGAGCTGCTGCCCGGCGTGCGCCGCGCGGGCGTCCACCGCGGTGCCGGCGGCGAGCGCGAGCGCCGTGCCGACGATCCCCCCCGACAGGCTCACCACGAGGCTCTCGCGCAGGACCTCGCCGAAGAGCCGGAGGTCCGTGGCGCCCAGCGCCTGCTTGATCCCGAAGTCCCGGATCCGCTCGAACGTCGAGGCCGCGACCGTGTTGGAGAGCGAGAGCCCCCCGATCAGAAGCCCGATGGTGCCGACCCCCACGAGGAGCCAGGTGAAGAAGGCCGTCGACGCGGCGAGCTGGCGCGCGACCTCGCCCGGCGGGGCGACGTGGACCCCCGGCACCGCCCGGCCGATCCGGGTCGCGAGGGCGCCGGGATCCACGCCGGGGGCCCACCCGACGGCCGCGCCCGTGTTCAGGTCCTCCCGCGCCACCGGCCCGCCCGGGGCGAAGAGGGCGCGGAGGGTGGGGTCGAGCCCCAACCACAGCTCGCGCGCGTCGTCCAGGGAGACGAAGGCGAATCGGTCGGGGGCCGTGAGAAGCCGCTCGAGGATCCCGACCACCTCGAGGTCCTTGTCCCCGAGCCGGAGCCGGTCACCGATGCGGAGGCCGCGCGCCGCGGCGAAGTCGGCGCCGACCACCACCCGGCCCCGGTCGGCCCGCTCGAGGAACCGGCCCCGGGCGACCGGCAGCGTCGGGTAGTTCCGGTTCGGCATCGGGACGCCGAGGTCGAGACCGAGGACCAGCTCCTGGTTCACGGTGAAGAGCTGGGAGCTCCTCGGGTCGACCGGGACCATCACCTGGGCCTGGACCACCTGGACGCCCGGCACCCGCACGATGGCCTCCAGCGCACGGCGGGGCAAGAGGCCGCCGGCCGTGAAGCCGGCGCCGCTGCCGATCCCCGCGCCTGCTACCGAGATCTGGCCGAGGACGAAGCGATGCCCGCCCTCGATGAAGCGGCTGATGCGCTCGGCCAGGGCGCCAAGCGCGACGAGCCCGGCGATGCCCACCGCGATGCCGGCGATCGCGAAGCTGTAGCCGCGCGGCCAGAGGGCCCGCAGGCGCGCCGGCCGGACCCGCCCCAGGATCCCTACCACGCGAGGCGCGACTCCACCGCCAACCCGCGCCGCGCGCGAGAACCCCGCGCTGCCCAGGCCGCCAGGAACACCGCCGCGAGCCGCACGCGGAGCCAGAGCGGGCGCCGGAGGAAGGCCCCGCCCGCCAGAACCGTCGTCACCGCATCCCGGAGCACTGCCGGCGGGCGCGGGGCGAGGATGACATCCAGGAACGCCGGCTCGTAGTAGCGGTCGATGAATCGGAAGAAGAGGCCGGCGCCGCGGTCGAGCCGGCGTCGATAGCGCTCGAAGGCCGAGGCCCGGAACTCACGGCGCCGGAAGGCCTCGCGGATCACGGGGCAGGCGAGCTCCGCCGACTGCATGGCGATGTAGACGCCCGTCGAGAAGATCGGGTCCACGAAGGTGACCGCGTCCCCGATGGCGACGAAGCGGTCGCCGACGGCCGGCTCCGTCCGGTACGAGAAGTTCGCGGCGCCTGAGACGCTCGTCACGCGCATCGCCCCGCCGAGTCCCGCCGCGACGCTCGGACACGCGGCGACCATCTCCTCGAACAGGCGCGGGAGCGGGACCTGCCGGCCCTTGACGACGCGCTGGTGGAGCACGCAGCCGATGCTCGTGAGGTCCTTTGCGAAGGGGATCCACCAAAACCACCCGTGCTCGAAGAGGTAGATTCGGATGTGGCCCTCGGTTCGCCCGGGCCAGCGCTCGGCCGCGCGGTAGTGGGCGAAGAGCGCCACCTTCCCGAGCCCGGGCATCGGCTCGCGGCGGCCGAGACGCGACGCCACGACCGCGTCGCGGCCGCTCGCGTCCACGAGGAAGGCCGCCTCCACCGCATAGCGCGCCCCGTCGTCGGTGCGGACCCCGAGCCGCACCCGGTCGGCCTCGACGGCGACCGTCTCGACCTCGGCGCCTTCGAAGACCGCCGCCCCCTCCTTCGCCGCGTGATCGAGGAGGAGCTGGTCGAAGTCGGCCCGCGGGACGTTGTAGGCGTGGTCCGCCCAGAGCGGGCCCTGACGGAAGCTGAACACGACCCGTCGGCCTTCGACGTCGTCGATGAACGCCGCCCCGTACTTCCGGAGAAAGCCCGCGGCCTCGAGTCGCGGGGTCAGCCCCAGGCGGTCGAAGAGGGGCAGGCTGGCCGGCAGGAGGGACTCGCCGATGTGAAAGCGCGGGAAGCGTTCGCGCTCGAAGCACGCCACCTCGAGGCCCGCGCGCGCCAGGAGGGTCGCGGCGGTGGCCCCCGCCGGACCGCCCCCGACGACGGCGACGTCGTATCGCGGGCGAATGCGATCGGTCACGCCGCGCGCCCCCGACAGAATCCTCGAAGCCGCGACCTCGTGGTCAACGGGGATCGGCCACGGCGCTAGGCGTGAAGCGTCCTCGGGCCGTGGCCGAGAGCCGAGCAGCCCTAGGACGCAGGGAGGAGGCGGCCCGAGGCGTACTCCCGGTACGTTGAGGGCCGCCGACGACCGAGGACGCCGGGATGCGACGGGGATCGGCCACGGCGGCCGAGAGCCGGACGCGCCGGCCCAGCATCTCGGCCCCGAGCCGGCGAGGCGCTTCGCGGAGCACCTCCCGCCCGATGTACCAACCGATCCGCCGCCCATCGGCCAGAGCACGGAAGCGGCTCGCCCGACCCGGCGGGTAGATCGAGCGCACCGGCACCGAGATGAGCGGGTAGCCATGCCGCACGGCCGCCACGAGGACCTCCGTCTCGAGGACGAACCCCTCCTCGCGGAGGACGACGGCGCGGAGGAGGGCGGCGGGGTAGACGCGGAATCCGCACTGCGTGTCGCGGATCGCGGTCCGCGTGAGCCAGCGCAGGAACCGATCCGCGACGCCGATGGCCATGCGCCGCGTCCGCGGGATCCGGTCGCCGGCCCCGCCGCCGAGCCGGTCCCCCACGACCAGCGCAGGCGGGAGACGGCAGGCTGCCTGACGGAGCCGGGGGAGGTCGGCTGGGTCGTGCTGGCCGTCGCCATCCAGGGTCGCCACGGCCTCGGCGCCGCGCCGGAGCGCCTCGGTGAACCCCGCCCGGAGCGCCGCGCCTTTGCCGGCGCGACACGCCAGCCGGATCACGCACGCCGCCCCGGCCGCCACGGCCCGGGCGCCACTCCGGTCCGTCGAGGCGTCATCCACGACGATGACGGGACAGACGGCGCGGAGTCGCCGCACGACCGCCCCCACGGTCGCCGCCTCATTGAACACCGGGACGACGGCGACGAGCCGGTTTGTCATCGGGCCGGGGCGTGTCATGCGGCGGGGCGGAGCACCAGCGCCGCATGTCCCCCGCCGCGGGCGAGCCCGTGCACCAGGACCGCCCGCGCCCGGGGGAGTTCGCAGGCCGGACCGATCGCGAAGGGGAGGTCCTCGCGGACGGGCGCGGCGAGGTTCGGCAACCCGGGGAGCCGGCGATCGGCGAGCGTCGCGACCGCGGCGGCCGCCACCCGGAGCCCACCGAGCCCGGCGTGCTCGCCGGCCAGCGGGGTCAGCGCCGTGAGCCACGGATGGGCTCCGGCGCGCGCCTCGAAGAGCGCGTCGATCAGGTCGAGCTCGCAGGCGTCCTGCGCCGGATCCCCGGTCCCCGTGAGGTAGACGGCGTCCACCTCCGCCGGCGTGGCCCGCGCCGACGCGAGGGCGCGGCGGACGACGGCCGGGTCGCGGCGGCCGGGGGGTGGGAAGCGGTGGCGCGCCGAAGGGAGATTCCCCGAGGCCACCCCCGCTACCTCGGCGTAGACGCGCGCGCCGCGCGCCGCAGCGGCCGGAGCCGCCTCCAGCAGGAGGACGGTGGCTCCCTCGCCGACGATCGTGCCGTTGGCACGCCGGTCAAACGGCCAGCAGCCCTCGCCCCCGAGCCCGCGCGGGGACGTGACGCCGAGGCGCGCGAGCTCCCGGTAGAGGAGCAGGCAGAGCTCGTCCACGCCACCCGCGAGCACCGCGGCCGTGCGACCGGTGGCGATGAGGCGCGCGGCGCGCGCCACGGCCAGCTCGGTCGCAATGCCGTCCTGATTCAGGGTCAGCATCGGTCCCCGCGCGCCGACGGCCAGGGCGGCATGCGCCGCCATCGCATTCATGACGGTCGAGGGAAAGACGACCGGCGAGAGCCCGAGCGGGCCGCGCGCGAGATAGCCCAACACGAACGCCTCGGAGGATCGCAAGTCGCCCCAGGCCGAGCCGAGCACGAGGCCGAGCCCCGGCAGGGCCCCCGGCTCGACCCCCGCGTCGGCCAGGGCGAGGCGGCACGCGACCACCGCGAGCTGGCTCGCCCGCGAGAGGCGTCGGACCTCGTCGGCCGTGAGGTGGGCCGTGACGTCCTCGACCTCGCCGCCCAGGTGATGGGCCAGGCCCCCGGTCGGGAACCCGCGGATCGGCCGGATGCCGGGCACACCGCGGGCCAGCGCCGCCGCGAGCGTCCTCCCGTCCGCGACGCCGAGCGCGCTCACGCTCCCGACGCCGGTGATGGCGACCCGCGGAGGCCCGTCAGCCGCCATCGCCACGCCGGGGGTCGGGCGTCCGACGGAAGAGCAGGCTCACGTTCTGGCCCCCGAAGCCGAACGAGTTCGACAGGGCACACTCGACCCGCGCCGGCCGCGCGCTGACAGGCACGCAGTCGAACGGGATCTCGGGGTCGAGATCGGTGAGGTGCGCGGTGGGTGGGACGAGGTCGCGGGCGAGCGTCAGGACGGTCGCGATCGCCTCGAGCGCGCCGGCCGCGGCCATCGTGTGTCCGATGAGCGACTTGGTGGCGCTGACGAGGACGGAGTCCGGACCGAAAACCTTGCGGAGCGCGAGCGCTTCGGCCCGGTCGTTCTGCACGGTGCCGGTCCCGTGCGCGTTGACGTACCCGACGGCGCTCGTCGGGACACGGGCCCACTCCAAGGCCTCGACCATCGCCCGGACGCTTCCCTCGGCATCCGGGTGCGGCGCGGTCATGTGGTAGGCGTCGGTGGTGAGCCCGTAGGCGGCCAGCCCCGCGTAGGCCCGCGCACCCCGGGCCGCGGCGTGCGCCGCGTCCTCCAGGACGACGAAGCCCGCCCCCTCGCCGAAGCCCGCTGCGGCAAAGGTCGATCCCCAAAAAA
>CAZDYT010000070.1:0-2872 GCA_964509395.1 uncultured bacterium | reverse complement strand
GATCGCGCGCGAACGGCCGGCACGGCTCCGGGTCCAGGAGCTTGAGCGCGTTGAACCCCATGAAGCAGGTCCGCGTCAGCGCGTCCACGCCGCCGGCGAGCGCCACCGGGGTCTCTCCCGCCTCGATCAGGTCGGCGGCGAGCCCGAGGGCGGCGGCGCCCGAGCTACAGGCCAGGACCACGGTCTCCTTGGGCCCGGTCGTGCCGTAGCGCCGCGCCAGCGTCTCGGCGTGCGCCGCCGGCAGAACGGTCCGCACCGCGGGTCGCATCGCCGGGTCGTCCACGCCGTCGCGCTGGAGCCGCCAGTACCAGGCTTCGCACTCCAGCATGCCGCCGCCGATCCCCCCGACCACCACCGCGGCGGGGCGGAGCGCCGCGCGGCTGAGACCGGCGTCGGCCACGGCCTCGTCCGCCGCGCTGATCGCGAACCGATCCGCGCGCGACCGCCGTCGGGAGGCCGCCGGGAGCCGCGCGGCGGGCGGCACCTCGGCCGCAATGCGGGCGCGGAACCCCTCGGTCTCGAAGAGTGTCACGGGACCGATCACGCACCGCCCGGCGGCGAGGCCCGCCCAGAAAGCCTCGCGCCCCACCCCGTAGGGGCTCACGGCCCCGATCCCGGTCACGACGACGGCGCGTGCGCTCACCCGGCGCCGCCTTGGGCCTCTTCTCGCACGAAACGGGCGAGGGCCCCCAGCGTGGCGAAGTGGACCTGAACGCCCTCCCCTTCCTGCACCACCACGCCGAAACGTTCCTCGAGCGCGATGGCGAGCTCGATGAAGTCGAGCGAGTCGAGACCGAGCGACCCCTCGACCCCTTTCGGCAACGGCGTCTCGGGGGTGATCCCCGCGACGACCTTCGGGTCGAACCGGAGCCGCTTGACGACGATGTCTCGGAGCTCGTCGAGGATCGCCCCTTCGTCCATCCGTCCTCACACCCGCGTGGGCCAGAGCATGACCCGTGCGTGGTCGCGTTCAATTCTGCGTGTCGGAGCCGAGGTTCGTCAAGGGCACGGGCCCGGGGGTCCACGGGCCCGGGGGACGCCGCGCGCTCAGGAACGGCGTGTCGCGCCGATGGCGGCGACGAAGAAGGTCGGGAACCGATCCCGGATCCTCACGATGTCCGGGAGGAAGCGCACGTCGACGAATCCCGCCGCTTCCATGGCTCCCGTCCACTGCTCGGGCGTGAGAAACCCCCCGTTCGGACGGTAGGTCGGATGAAGACGCGGGGACCGGAACGCCTCCATCAGGTTGAAGACGAACTCCGGGTAGACCGGCTGCCCCGGCATCGGGCGCACGCACTCGGACGCGATGAGTCGGCCGCCGGGTTCGAGGGCGTGGATCACCTCGCCCAGCGTGAACTCGAGATCGTTCGCCACGTGGAGCGTGTTGACGGCGTAGACGACCGAGAGGCTCTCCGGCGCGACCCCTTGCTCCTCGAACGAGCGATCCATGTCCAGAGGTCCGAACGTCAGAAACGAGGCGTCCGGAAACCGGGCCTGGAGAACCCACTGTCCGCGTCGGAGGAACGCCGGGACGATCTCCGTGAAGCGGTACTCGCGGATCTCACCCAGACGCCCCGCCCCCTCCAACCGTTCGAGCACGGCCGTGGCGGCGCTCCCGAGTCCACCTCCCAGCTCCAGGATCGCCCCCCCTCGGCGCGGCATCCACTCCTCGACCGCGACGGCGCCGACCCGGTTGTTCACCGCGTAGAGGCCGTTGTCGTTCGAGAAGTAGTCGCGCCAGAGCCGAAGGCGAGCCGGCGCGAACAGGATCTCTTCCCCCGTCGCCGTACCACGGAAGAACGCCGGGTAGTCCTGTGCGACCGTCTCCGCGAGGACGTACGAGGGGAGCCACGCGGGATCGTGGCGGCGCTGCTCGTCGCGGAGGGGAGAGGGGTCGAGCGCGGGGAGCGCATCGCGGGCGCGGAACCGACGGATCCCCTCGCCGGCGCCAACCTCGTCGAGCACCTGCCTTGCGGCGAGGTGGCGCAGGATCCAGCCGAGCGGCACGCGGGCCCGCGCGGCCTCGAGACCTGCGCGCGCCGCGATTTCCTCCGCGCTGCCCGCCTCGCGCGCCGCTGCCTCGAGCCCGGTCTCCCGGAAGACTCGGAGAACCAGCCTGTGGACGAACTCGTCGTAGAGGACGCACGACCGGATGAACGAGGCATCGAACAGGGACGCGAGCGAAGGGGGAAGAAGGCGCTTCAGCGCGCCGGCGGTCCCGGCCTCCGCGGCGGTAGTGATCCCCGCCGCATCCCCAACGACCGCTTCCTCGCCGGCGGAGGTCATGGGGGACAGGCCCCCGACGGGTCCCAGACGTCGAAGAAGTTGAACCACTGCGTCGGGTGCTGGCGCACGATGCCCTCGAGCCGCGCGACCCAGGACCGCACGGCATCGTCCTCGCTGCCCGGCGTGACCGTGAGCGGCTCCAGTACCGTCACCGCGTACCGACGGTCGGAGTCGAGGAGGCAGAAGGCCGGCACGACCGGGACTCCCGACGCGCGGGCAAGCAGGAACGGCCCCATCGGAAAGGGTGCCGGACGCCCGAAGAACGGCACCAGCACGTCGCCGCGGTTGCCGAGCGCCCGGTCGCCCTGCAGCGCCACCACGTCTCCTCGCCGGAGCGCGGCGACGAGCTCGAGCGAGATGGTCGGCCGGGAGCGCGGCACGAAGCACACCCCGTCGCCGTTCCGGCGCACCCAGCGCTGGAGCTCCCGGGCTTCGTTCTCGGTCACGACGACGTGCGTCGGGCGCGCGGCGCGCCGGGCCAACAGGCGGCCCGCCAGCTCCCAGTTGCCGACGTGCGCGGTCAGCGAAATCATGCCCCCCCCGAGCCCCGCGAGCGACTCCTCCCCCGTCACCGTCGCGACATGGG
>CAZDYT010000069.1:9356-11366 GCA_964509395.1 uncultured bacterium | reverse complement strand
CGAGGTCGCCGTCGGCCCCGACGGCGAGCGGCGCCGGGTCGCCGAGCGGGGTCAGGTCCGGCCGCCGCGCGAGCTCGGGCAGAAACGCCTCGGAGACCTCCACCTCGCCGAGCCGGAGCGTGTTCTTGATCCGGACGACGCGCGCGTCCTCCAGCCGCTCGAGGCCGAGGCAGGCCAGCGCGACGGCGATGGCGTCCCCGGCGGTGTCGAGCACGGCGGGCAGCTTCGGGCCGCCGGGCGAGCACGCGGTCAGGGCGTTGACGTACGTCGGCTCCCAGTCGATCTTCTCCGCGAGGCGGCGGGTCGTGAAGTCCGCGAGGCCGATCCCGCTGGCGTTGCCGTACGAGTTGGCGGTCAGGTCGCAGGCCACGATGAAGGTGATCTTCGGGCTCGTGAACGGCTTCTCGAAGAACGTGGCGTGCCGGCCGATGACGTTCGTGTCCATCCCGGTCCCGGAGATGTCCTTGCCGATCTCGTCGACGACCAGGAGGTCCAGCGCCTCGAAGGGCAGCTTCGCCATCCACGCCTTCGCCGCCCGCAGGAGCTGGCGCTCGCCGGCCTCGAGGTCGGCCGGCAGGAAAGCCTCGACCAGCGCCGTCTCGTCGTAGCCGTTCTCGACGATCCCCAGGCCGAAGGCGATGCGGCCCGTCCGGAGCATCTCCCGGCCGAGTGCCGTGATCATCGTCTCGTAGCCGAGGCGGATGTTGGCCCGGTGCGCCTGGACGGCGCCCCGGTGCTTCCCCGTCCCGATGGTCATCATCTTGAGGAGGCCCGAGCCGATCTCGCCCGTGAAGCCCGTGTGCGGCTTCACGCGGTTGATCACGCCGATCCAGTCCGCCTCCGCCGCGTAGCGGTCGAGCCAGATCGGGAGCCCCAGGACCTCGCCGGTCTGGACGACCTCCATGGTCGCCCGGATCGGGCACCCCATGGTGGCCTCGGTCACGCCGTAGTGCTCGAGGACCGCGCGCTGCCCCTCGGCGGTGCCGCCGCCGTGGCTCCCCATCGCGGGGATGATGAAGGGCCGGGCGCCGAGCGCCGTGAGGTGGTCCACGGTGGCCCGGACGATGACGTCGATGTTCACGACGCCGCGGCTCCCCACGGTCAGCGCGATGGTCTGCCCCGGCCGGACCGGCAGGGCGATCTTCCCGAGCGCCTCTCGCACGGCCGCGGCCACGTCGTGGAGCATCGGGCCGGCGAACTGCTGCTTGACGCGGATCACCCGGGGAAAGCGGGGCGCGCGCGGGACGCCGGTGAGCTTCATGGGTTTCCTCTCTGTGGCACTCGGGGTGACCGGCCCATTCTACCCGACCCGCGTCATCTTCGCCCACCCGCCCCCGCCGAGCACGGCCGTGACCCATCCCGTGAGGGTCACGAGCAGCACCTGCGAGGGGAGGGGCAGCGGTCGGGGTGGATCACCGAGGTGCCCCGGGGGCCAGCTGCTCTTCCGCTGGTCGTGGAGCGACGGCTCCACCGCGCTGCTGCTGGAGCCGCTCGAGCGCGTCGCGGCGCCCGTGCTCACGCCGCGCCGCCCGTTGCTGGGCTCTCCTGGCGTACTGGCGCCGCACGCGGGGTGGCGCGGGCCGGTCGTGCCGGCCGCGGCGGCCGGCGACGGAGGGCGTTCCAGGTCGCCGAGCGCGCCTGAGCCCTCTCGCGCGCCGGGCCGGCCCTCGTGGGCGACGCTCCTGCGACCGGGTGTTCGCGGGGGAGGTCCTCGTGTGTCCGCAGTGCCGGCCCGCGCCAGATCGTCGGCGCGGTGACCGCCCCCCGCGCGGTGACCGCCCTGGACTCGCCGCCGAGTCGCCCCCACGCCCGGTCGGCCGTCGTGGCCGCCCCGTAAGCCGGGCTCGCCGCACCGGATCGGACCGCGGTCTGCGCGGAGGAGCCCCGCCCGCCAGTCCCCTCGGTTCCGCCCGGCGCCCCCCGAGGCAGCCCCGGTGGAGCGGGGCGGCACCCTCACGACCGCCCCCCCCCCGGCGCCCCCACACCCGGGGGCAGCAATCTGGCGACGCA
>CAZDYT010000069.1:0-9346 GCA_964509395.1 uncultured bacterium | reverse complement strand
TCTCGAAGGCTGGTTCGCGTCACGGGGTCCTCCCCTTCAGTGGAGTTGGTAACCGTGACTTTTGATTTACGGCCCTCGCCTTCGGTGACCGACGTTTTGATGTGATGCGAGGTCCCGCCCGCCCGCTGGCGCGCCGCACCCCGGGTGAGCTATGCTGGCGACGTAGTGGCCGCGCTGAGGAGCGCGTTGGGACCGCCTACGTTCCGAATCTTCACGGGAGGAAAGCAATGGCGAGGCACATCAAGAGACGGACATTGCTGAAAGGCGTGGCCGGCGCTACCGCCGCATCGGCTCTCGGCTTCCCCTACCTCGCTCGGGGCGCCGAAACGCTCATCGTCAACTCCTATGGCGGCCCCTTCGAGAAGTTCATGCGTTCCCAGATCATACCCGCATTCGAAAAGGAGGCCAAGGTCGAGATCAAGCTGGACGTGGGCTTGGGCAAGGATTGGCTCGTGAAGCTGCGCGCCGCAGGTCCCGACAGACCGCCCTACGACGTGCTGATGACCAACGAGACCTGGGCCTCGATCGAGCGCGAGGAAGGGTTCTTCGAACCGATTCCGGAGGGCAAGGTCCCGAGCATGAGAGATGTGTGGCCGATCGCCAAGCTTCCCGACAACTGGGGGGTGATCGGGACGCTCTCGCCGCTCGGCATCGCCTACCGGACGGACATGGTGAAGACCCCGCCCACCGCCTGGGCGGACCTCTGGACCACTCCCGAGTTCAAGGGCAAGATCGGCATGTACACGATCACCAATTCGGCCGGCTACATGTTCGTGCTCATGACCGCCCGGAATTATTTCCGCTCCGAGTACGAGGTCGACAAGGCCTTGGACAAGATCAGGGAACTCAAGCCCTTCATCCAGGTCGACTTCTCCGGAACCATGGAGACCGTTCTCACCCGCGGCGAGGTTATCCTCGGGGCCCTCGACTTCGCGGCCTGGGCGCGGCTTAAGGTGAAGGGAGTGAAGCTCGGGATCGTGGCCCCCAAGGAAGGCCTGTTCATGTTCGAACAGGTCTTCAGCGTGCTCAAGGGCAGCAAGAAGAAGGAGCTGTGCTACCGGTGGATCGACTACATCCTGAGGCCGGACACCCAGGACAAATGGGTGAGGGAATACTACTGGTCGCCGGTGAACAAGAAGGTCGACGTGCCGGCCGACCTCAAGGAGCTGGTGCCGATCCACGGTGAGAAGATGAACCAGATCGTGCTTTGGGACTGGAAGACCGCGAACCGGAACCGCGACCGGGTCATCGAGCGGTGGAACAAGGAGATGACTTAACGAACTCGAGCCAGTTCCGATCTCTCGTCTCGACGTCCTCCCGCCCCGGTCCGGCGGGAAGGAGGCGCCGTTCGCCCCATAGCTTGATCGTCCACGGACAGCGATGGCCAGGCTCGCCGTCAAGGATTTGAGCAAGCGCTTCGGCGAGGTCGTCGCCGTCGATGGCATCGACCTCGAGATCGAGGATCGCGAGCTCGTCTCCCTTCTCGGCCCCTCCGGCTGCGGCAAGACGACGACGCTTCGCTGCATCGCCGGTTTCGAACCCCCGACCGCGGGCCGCATCCTGTTCGATGGCGCCGACATCCTCGGCCTCCCCCCGGAGGCCCGCAACATCGGCATGGTGTTCCAGAACTACGCGCTATTCCCCCACATGACCGTCACCCAGAACCTCGCCTTCGGTCTCGAAATGCGCCGGGTGCCGAAGGCCGAGATGGCAGCGCGCATCGCCCGCGTCCTCGAGACAGTCCAGCTCGAAGGGTACGGTGAGCGGTATCCGCGGCAGCTATCCGGGGGCCAACAACAGAGGATCGCGCTCGCGCGTGCCCTCGTCATCGAGCCGCGGGTCCTTCTCCTCGACGAGCCGCTCGCCAACCTCGACGCCAAACTCCGCGAGGGGATGCGCTTCTTCGTCCGCTCGCTTCAGAAGAGGGTCGGCATCACCACGGTCTACGTGACCCACGACCAGGCGGAAGCCATGGTCATCTCGGATCGAATCGCGGTCATGCTTCAAGGGGGCATCCATCAGATCGGGACGCCAACGGAGATCTACATGCGCCCGGTGAGCCGGGAGGTGGCCAACTTCATTGGCCTCTCGAACTTCATCGAAGCCCGTGTGCGGGGCCGGGATGAGGGTGGCGCCTACGTGCTCGAAAGCGCCCTCGGCGAGATTCGCTCGGCCCACCTCGATTCGCTCCGCGAGGGGGAGGCAGTCACCCTGATCGTCCGGCCGGAGGCGATCGTGCTTCTTAAGGACAAACCCGGCGGAGTCGGGGCGAACGCGGTCTCGGGCCGGGTGAAGGAACGATACTTCCTCGGCAACATCACCGGTTATCGCATCGCCTGTGCCGGCGACGCCGTGCTGCAGGTGCAGGTAGAGCCATGGGCGGCGTTTGCCATCGGCGATCCCATCTGGTGCCGCTTCGACGCTGACAAGACCTGGATCATCCGGGATTAGGAGGGCGCACCCCTAGCGGGCCAGGGCCGTGCACCCCGCCGAGCGACCCCTCGCGAGGACGACTGCCCCCGGCCGGGCATCCGGGTTGCGCGCCAACGCAACCCTCCTGCTCATCGCTCCGACCGTGGGGCTCTTGGTCGGCTTCCTCGTGATCCCCTACCTCAACATGGTCGTGATGAGCTTCCGCACGCCGTCGACGAGCCAGGTGTTCGCGCCCGGCTATACCTTCGCCAACTATCTCAAGGCCATCTTCGACCCCGACTTCTACTACCTCCGGGTGCTCAGGGACACGATGGCGCTCGGCGTGATGACAAGCGCGATCTGCCTCGTCCTCGGCTACCCGGTCGCCTATCATCTCGCGCGAACGCCCTCACGATTCAAGGGCATCCTTTACGCCTTCATCTTGTCGCCGCTTCTGGTCGGGGTGGTGGTCCGCTGCTACGGCTGGATGATCATCCTCGGCAACAACGACGGCTTGATCAACAACATCCTGAGGGACCTCGGGCTCATCCAGACGCCGATCCAGCTCATGTACAACACGTTCGGGGTGAGCGTCGGGCTCGTCCACATCTTCCTCCCGTTCATGATCCTTCCCATCCTGGGGGCGATCCAGTCGGTCGATCCCGCGCTCGAGGAAGCGGCGCAGTCCTTGGGCGCCACCCGGCTGAAGACCATGCTCCGGGTGGTCTTCCCCTTGAGCCTCCCGGGCGTTCAGGCCGGCACCCTGCTCGTCTTCGTGCTGACAATCAGCGCCTACGTCACGCCGATCCTGCTGGGCGGGTTCAAAGTGGTGATCATGCCGACGCTCGTCATCCAGCAACTCTTGGACGCGATGCTGTGGCCCTTCGGCGCGGCGCTCGCGTTCATCCTTTCGTTCTCCGGGGCGGTGGTGGTCTATCTGTACTTGAAGGCCACGTCTTGGTTCATGAAAGGCATCCGGTAGGGCAATGCGGGCGGCAGCCGTCCTGCGCAAGCGCTTGGGGCGGGCGCTCTACCTCGGGCTCGTGGGCTTCGTGTACGCCTTCCTCCTTCTACCGCTCGCGATTGTCGTCCTCGCCTCGTTAAACGCCGGAGAGTACCTGACCTTCCCCCCGGAAGGCTTCTCGCTTCGCTGGTACGTGAGCTTCTTCAACAGCGATCCGTTCATCGACTCGCTTGTGTTTTCGCTCTGGCTCGCCTTCTTGTGTATGATCATCGCGACCTTGCTCGGGTGTATGGTGGCGCTCTACGTGGTGCGCTTTGCGCGAAAGTGGCGCGACCAGCTCAGATTGTTCATCCTCATGCCGCTGCTCCTGCCGGAGATCTTGACCGCGATCGCGCTTCTGTTTTTCTATTACCGGGTCGAGACGGTCCTCGGCGGACTCGGCCTCGGGGGAGTTGGCGGCGCCTTCCACAAGACGTCCCTTGGGCTCTTGATCGGCCACGTTCTGGTGACGCTGCCGTTCGTATTCCTCGGGCTCTCGGCATCCCTTTACAACTTCGACCGCTCGCTCGAAGATGCCGCCCGCAGCCTCGGCGCCGACAAGTACACCGCCTTCCGGCGGATCACGCTACCGATCGTGAAGCCCGGGATCATCGCCGGCGCGCTGTTGAGCTTCATCATTTCATTCGACCTTTTCAACATCTCGCTCTTGCTCAAGGGCACCGGGATCGTGACCCTCCCGATTCAACTTTTCGATTACGTGCGCTTTGAGTTCGACCCCACGGCGGCGGCGGTCTCGACGGTGAGCATCGTCATCACCGTGATCGCCATCGTGCTCACCGAAAAGCTCGTGGGCTTGCGGTCGCTTCGGTTCTGAAGGGAGCCGGCCGGCAAGGTCTGACCGCGGACGGCCGGCGCGTCTCTGGGGGGCCCCCCTCGTGGCTGGGTTGGGTAACCGGGACAAGACGATGGGCGCCCTCAAAGGCAAGAAGGTCGAGTAGAGGGGGAACCCGGATGCCGGCCGGTGCCGTCACCACGCTCCAGGACGTCGACGACCTGATCCGGGGCCTCATGCTGTTCGGGACGGGGGGAGGGGGTCGGCCCGAGGTCGGCCGGCGTCTCCTCGGCGAGCACGTGCGGGCGGGGCGCGCCGTGGGGTGGGTCGACGTGGAAAGCCTGCCGGACACGGCGCGGAGCGCCTGTGTGTTCGGGATGGGCTCGATCGCGCCGACCCGGACGCTGGATCGGGCGGAGCGGGCGAAGCTCGGCTATGGCGACCCGATCGACGACCGCCCGATGGTCGAGGCGGTGCGCCTGCTCGACCGCGCCACTGGCCGGCGGACCGAGGTCCTGGTGCCGTTCGAGCTGGGGGCCGGCAACACCGGGGGGCCGCTCGACGCGGGGGCGATGCTCGGCCTGCCGGTGGTGGACGCCGATTACGTCGGCCGGGCGATCCCCGAGCTGTCGCAGACACTGGCCGCGATCCACGGGATCCCGTTCTGGCCGGGCGCGATCGTCGACGCGTGGGGGAACCGCCTCGTCTTCGAGTCGGCGCCGAGCCTCGCGGTCGCCGAGCGCGTCGGCAAGATGATCTCGACGGTGACGCGGCTCCCCGATCCCACGCTGACGTGCGCCCACGCCGGCTTCGCCCTGCCGGTCGGCGACCTGCGGCGGGTCGTGGTGCCGGGGAGCCTCTCGCGCGCCTTCCGGCTGGGCCGCGCGATCCGGGAGGCGCGGGACGCGGGGCGCGACCCGGTGGCCGCCGCGGCGGCGGCGCTCGGCGGCTTCTTGCTCTTCACCGGCGTCGTCACCGCCAAGCCGTGGGAGAGCCGCGACGGCTACATGTTCGGGAAGACGACGGTCGCCGGCGACGGCGCCCACGCCGGGCAGACGCTCCGCATTTGGTTCCAGAACGAGAATCACGTCGCCTGGCGCGACGGCGTGATCCTCGCCACCAGCCCCGACCTCATCATGGTCCTCGGCCGGGGCGGCGAACCGTACACGAACACCATGCTGGCCGAGGGGACCGAGGTGGCGGTCCTGGCCGCCGCGGCCCACCCGCGGCTGCGCGAGCCGCGCGCCCTGGCGTTGCTCGGCCCCGCACACTACGGCTTCGACATCCCCTACGTGCCGATCGAGGAGAGGTTCCGATGATCCACGACGCGGACGTGGAGACGGCGCGGTGGAAGGTGCAGACGCCGAGAGGGTGGAAGATCATTACCAGCAGGCCCTCCTTCTGAGACATTCCTCGCCCGCACGGCCGGGGAGGACGGCACGGGCGGACTGCCCGTCCGTGTCAAGCGCGAGTTCGAGGCCTATCCGACCCGCGTCATCTTCGCCCACCCCGCCCCGCCGCGCGCGGTCGAAGGCCTTGCGGGCAACCCCTCCGTCGTGTAGGGTGAAGCGGTCGCGAGGCAGGCTGGTCCTTTCCAGAGGCCGCCCCCGAGGTCCGCGATGACGCCTGGCCAGGCATGATCCGGTATCTCACCCAGCGAGTCCTCTGGGCCACCGTCGTGCTCTTCGGCATCACGCTGGCCGTCTTCGTCGTCGTGCACCTCTCGGGCGATCCCACGGCGCTCTACTTGGGGCCCGAGGGCACCCAGGAGGACTACGAGATCCTCCGGGCGGCGCTGGGGTTCGACCGTTCCTTGCCGGAGCAGTACGGGCGGTTCCTCCTGCGCGCCGTGCAGGGTGACTTCGGCCGCTCGCTGCGCCACCAGCAGCCGACCTTGCCCCTGGTCCTCGCCCGGTTTCCCGCCACGGTCGAGCTCGCCCTCGCCGCCATGCTGCTCGCCGCCCTCCTCGCGCTCCCCCTCGGCATCCTGTCCGCGATCCGCCGCAACTCGGTCCTCGACACGTGCGCCATGATGTTCGCGCTGTCCGGCCAGTGCATGCCGACCTTCTGGCTCGGCATCCTCCTCATCCTCCTGTTTGCCGTGAACCTGCGCTGGGTCCCGGTCTACGGCGGCGGGGGGTGGCTCACCCTCCTGCTCCCCGCCCTGACCCTCGGCGTCTGGGCGATGGCCCGCACGGCGCGGATCACGCGATCCAGCATGCTCGAGGTGCTGCACCAGGACTTCATGCGCACGGCCCGGGCCAAGGGAGTCGGTGAGTGGGCCGTGGTGCTCCGTCACGCGCTCCGCAACGGCGCCATTCCCATCGTGACCGCGCTGGGCCTGGAGCTGGGGAACCTGCTGGGCGGCGCGGTCATCACGGAAGCCGTCTTCGCCTATCCGGGCGTCGGGCGGCTGGCGGTGGAGGCGGTGGTCAACAAGGACGTGCCGCTGATCCAGGCGGTGGTCTTCACGGTCGCGGCGACACTCATCTTCCTCAACATCGCCATCGACCTCCTCTATATGACCCTCGACCCGCGAGTGCGCCTGGCATAGGGGCATGGCGCTCGAGGCGGTCCAGCGGGTCTCCGGTCTGGCCAGGCGGCCCGCGGTGTCGTCCCGGACGTCGTGGCGGCGCGCCCGGACCTTCCTCGCGTCCGCCGGCGCGCGGTTCGGCGGGGTGGTGATGCTCATCGTGGGGCTGTGCGCGCTGGCGCCGGACCTCCTGGCGCCTGCCGATCCCAACGAGCAGCACCTGCTCGCGCGGTTCACGCCACCCGCCACGCGGCGAGCCGACGGGGCGATCGCCGTCCTCGGCACCGACCAGCTCGGCCGGGACATCCTGAGCCGCGTGATCCACGGGGCCAAGACCTCCGTCCTCATTGGCCTCTCCGCCGTGCTCGTCGCCGGCGCCGTCGGCACCAGCCTGGGGCTTCTCGCCGGGATCCGCGGACGCCTCTGGGACCACGTCATCATGCGGCTGGCCGACATGCAGTTCGCGTTCCCCTTCATCCTCCTCGCCATCACCGTCATCGGGGTGCTCGGACCGAGCATCCGCAACATCATCCTCGTCGTGGGGCTCAGCAACTGGGTCGCCTACGCGCGGGTCGTCCGCGCCGAGACCCTGGCCGTTCGCGAGCGGACCTACGTGGACGCGGCGCGCGCGCTCGGCGTCTCGCTCTCCGGGATCGTCTGGCGCCACATCCTGCCCAACGTGAGCGCCTCGCTGATCGTCGTCGCCACGTTCGGCGTGGCCGGCGCGATCCTGACCGAGGCCGGGCTCAGCTTCCTCGGTCTGGGTGTCCCCCTCCACATCCCGTCGTGGGGCGGGATGCTGGCCGAGGGCCGACAGTTCGTCGACACCCGGTACTGGCTGGCCCTCTTCCCCGGCGCGGCGCTCTTCCTGACCGTCATGGCCATCAACCTCGTGGGCGACGCGCTGCGGGATGCCCTCGACCCCTATCTGCAGGTCCGAACGTCCGTGGACCAGCTCTGAGGCGACTCCTCGGGGCGAGAGACAAGAGGAGGGATCCGATGATGCGATCAGAGACGAATCGACGCAGGCTGTGGCTACTGGCCCTGGGGCTCCTGGTCGGGCTGGTGGCGGCCCCGGGGGACGCGCGCGCCCAGCAGAAGCCGGTCGTGGTCGTCCAGTCCGGCGAAGCGGCGACCCTCGACTGGCACATGCACTGCGACAAGAACGCCCACGAGCCGGACCGGCAGATCTTCGACACCCTCCTCCGGCGGGACCTCAAGACGCTCCAGCTCGAGGGGAACCTGGCCGAATCGTGGCGGCTGCTCAACGACACGACGTGGCAGTTCAAGCTGCGCCGGGGGATCAAGTTCCACAACGGCGAGCCGTTCGACGCCGGCGCCGTCAAGTTCAGCATCGAGCGGGTGCTGAACCCGAAACAGGGGGCGCCGGGCCGGACCAGCGTCGCGACGATCGACCACGCGGACATCGTGGATCCGTACACCGTCAACGTCGTCACCAAGACGCCGTTCCCGCTCCTGCCCGTCCGGATGAGCCCGGGCCACTGCGGCACCGTCGGCATCGTCCCGCCCAAGTACCTGGCCCAGGTCGGGGACGCCGGCTTCGCCGTGAAGCCGGTCGGGACCGGAGCCTACAAGTTCGTCGAGTGGATCAAGGACGACCGGCTCGTCCTCGAGGCCAACAAGGACTACCACCGGGGCGCGCCCGCCATCGAGCGGCTCGTCTTCCGCCCGGTGCCGGAGCTGACGACCCGGGTCGCCGCCCTGCTCGCGGGCCAGGCCGACCTGGTGAGCGACATCCCGCCCGACCAGGTCGCGAAGATCAAGGCGAGCGGCGTTGCCCGCGTCGAGGTCTCGACGCTCGGTGGCTTTCTCATCATGGTCAAGATGACCAACTACCTGATGCCCGGCCCCTGGCAGGACGCCCGCGTCCGCAAGGCGATCAACTACGCGGTCGACATGGACACCATCATCAAGACCGTCCTCGAGGGATACGGGCAGGTCGTGGGCGTGCCGCTCGAGCGGGAGGCCTTCGGCTTCAATCCCACCATCAAGTGGTGGGGCTACGACCCCGAGCGGGCCAAGGCGCTCCTGCGCGAGGCCGGCTACCCCAACGGGTTCGAGATGACGCTCCACGCGCCGAACCGGCGCTACATGAACGACATCGAGGTGATGCAGGCGATCGCCTCGATGCTCGGCAAGGTGGGCATCCGGGCCAAGGTCGAGGTGTGGGAGCAGAGCATCTACACCACCAAGTGGCGGAAGCGCGAGCTGCTGCCGGCCTACATGGTCGCCTGGGGCGGGGCGGGCATCTTCGACGGCGACCTCCTGGTGAACTCGCTCCACTCGAAGTCGGCCCTCGCGATCCACAAGAACGAGGCGCTCGACAAGATCCTCGAGGAGGCCCAGGGCTCCAACGACCCCGAGAAGCGCAAGGCGCTCTACTGGAAGGCGCAGGAGATCATTTACGAGGACGCCCCGATCATCAAGGCCTACCAGCAGGCGCACATCTTCGGGATCAGTCACCGCCTCGACTGGAGCCCCTGGATCGACAACATGCTCTTCCTCTACGACGCCAGGCTGAAGTAGCGGGCGCGGGCCCCCTCTCCTCGCGGGAGAGGGGGCCCCCTCCGACACGGGAGATCGC
>CAZDYT010000068.1:7152-11430 GCA_964509395.1 uncultured bacterium | reverse complement strand
CCAGTCGTCGACGGCGCAGGATATGACACGCTTATTCCCTGACGGGCCCTTAGCCGCTGAGTATCTTCAGAGCGCTGTGCGGGCGGCTCTTTCGGCATCGTAACGGTCACCGGCAGACTGGTTAGTGGCCCATGTGCATGCTGAAGCCGCACATGGAGAAAGCGCGGTGAGACAAGCCATCGACAGAGATGCGCTACTGTATCGTGATATGACGAAGCGCTACATCCGCATGGAGCGAGGCGAAGGGATCTATCTATATGACCAAGAGGGCCACCGGTACATCGACGGGTGCGGAGGCGCCGCAGTCGTCAATATCGGCCACGGGGTCCCTGAGATCGCCGAGGCCATGGCACGCCAGGCCCGCAAGGCTACGTTCATCTATTCGGGTCTCTTCGCCAATGAGCCGGCGACCCAGCTCGCTGGCAAGCTCATTGAGATGGCCCCTGCCGGAATGAGTAAAGTCCTCCTTCTCTCGGGGGGCTCGGAGGCTACGGAAACGGCCGTCAAGGTAGCTCGACAGTACCATCTCGAGCGCGGGAACGCGTCCAAGTACAAGGTCATTGCCCGACGCCAGAGCTACCATGGGAATACGCTCGCGGCGCTCTCCTTGTCGGGACGGATCCAGTGGCGACGGCCCTTCGTACCCTACTTGCAGGACTTTCCCCACATCGACCCACCCTACTGTTATCGGTGTCCATACGGCAAGACCTACCCTAGCTGCGGAATCGCTTGCGCAGGGGATCTTGAGCGCACGGTAGAGTTCGAAGGTCCCGAGTACATCTCTGCCTTCATTGCCGAGCCGATCGTCGGGGCCTCGCTGCCGGGAGTGGCCCCTCCGCCAGAGTATTACGAGATCATCAGGCAGATCTGCGATAAGTACGACATCCTGATGATTTCGGATGAAACCATCACCGGAGTCGGCCGGACGGGGTTGCCTTTTGGTATTGACCACTGGGGCATCACACCGGACATCATCGTGACGGGGAAGGGCCTCAGCGGAGGATATACCCCGCTCGCCGCCGTGCTCGTCCACGAGAAGATCGTGGAAGCGATTCGGCGCGGCTCCGCGATCCACACGCAGGGGTACACGTACGCTGCCAACCCTTTGAGCGCGACTGTCGGCCTCGCCGTATTGGAGTATATCGAGAAGCGCGAGCTTATCGAACGGTCGGCGCAAATGGGAACACGGTTGCTCCAAGAGTTGGATCGTCTCCGGGGGGCTGGGATTGTGGGAGACATCCGCGGACGCGGCCTCTTGGTCGGCATCGAGTTCGTCCGGGATCCCGCGACAAGGGAGCCATTCCCCGCTGAGGCGCACGTCACGTCTCGAATTGTCGATGCAGCCCTGCGCCGCGGGCTTTGTATCCTGCCCGGCATGGCAGACGCCGAAGGGGGGACATGCGGCGACCAAATCCTGCTGGCACCGCCATTCATCATTACCGAAGACCAGATTCGAGAAATGGCGGATATCCTGGCGGCTGCGGTTGGCGAAGTGAGGGATTCGGTGGCGGCGTGAGCGATCATCGGGCGCAAGAGGTGTCAGACGGTATCAAAGCCAGCGGGTGCGAGACCATTAACGCGAGAGGTTGCCAGAGTGGGATCTCGAGGTCACCGGCTACCGAGTCGCGCCAAGGCTCTTCGTCGGAGAGCCGGCAGGGGTCGCTGGCACCCGCGTATCATCGGATGGCCAGCGTGCACGAAGGGGGTGATGTGAGGTCGACGCGGTGAGCCGCAAATGCCGTTCAGCCCGGTCTGGCGGCGTCTTACGCCTGACAAGACGAAGGAGGCATGAACGATGAGCCGATCTCACGAGCCCGAGACTGGCGCGAAGGGACGGGTGTCCCGACGCAAGATGCTGATGGCGGGAGGCGGTGTAGCTATCGCCTCCACGCTCGTCACCAACCTAATGGGGCGCAGTGTGGCCCACGCCCAAGCTCAGACATCAGGCAAGCCCCTACTCGACGAGATTCTCGATCGGAAGGAACTGAGGGTCGGGACCTTCCTCCAGTATCCTCCGATCATGTTCAAGGACAAGAATGGAGAGCCTCAGGGCTTCGAAGTGGACATGGCGCGCGACATGGGACAGGCCCTGGGAGTCAAGGTCGCGTTCGTCGACAGCGCCTGGGAGGGACTGCTTCCGGGCATTCAGGCCGGCAAATTCGATGTCATCATCGCCCAGATGGCGATTACAGCCGAACGAGCCAAGGTCATCCACTTCTGCAAGCCGTTCGAGGCCACCGGCCTCGTGGTCGTCGTGTCTCCAAAGGCGCCGCTAACGGACGCCTCTGACGTGAAGGCGGTTGCGGCGCACCTCAACAAGCCGGACAAGAAAGTCGTCGTCCAACTCGGCAGCGTCAACGAGAAGGGAAAGAAAATCTTCTTTCCCAGCGCCCAAACAATCACGATCCAGAACCTGCTGGATGGGTATCTGCAGGTCAGTACGGGACGTGCCGATGCGTATATCACCGACGATGTGAGTGCCCTCAGCTACCTGAAGGAGCACCCCGGTTCCGCCAAGGTGACGCTCACCGGAAGGAAGCAACCCTATCTGATCAACTTCCCGGCCGGAGGTGGCGTCCCGCGCGGCCAGGTGGAATTCGCCCACTGGGTCGACATCTTCGTGCAAAACTGGATCGACTCGGGTGACTACCGTCGCACGTACGTGAAGGACATCGGATGGGAGCCGCCGCTGGAGCAGCTCCAGCTGCTCCGCGGGGGCTTTTGAGGAGGGATTTCTCAACTCGCTGCATGCGGGCGGGGCATCCCGCCCGCATGTAATGTTCTCGATGGGACGGGCTGAAGAAAGCTGTGGCGGCTCACTGTGAACACGCCCACGACGCCCGCCGACCCCATGATTCGGGTCAACAAGCTGGAGAAGCATTTTGGGCATCTCAAGGTGCTCCGAGGCATTTCGTTCGAGCTCTCGCGCGGCGAGGTCTTGGTCTTTATCGGACCAAGCGGGTCCGGTAAGACGACCCTCCTTCGGTGCCTGGCACAGCTCGAGGTGCCGGACTCCGGGGAGATCTGGATCGACGGTGCCCGTTTTGATCAGCGGACTCGGCGCAGCGTTGGGATGGTGTTCCAGCAATTCAACCTGTTCCCTCACCTGTCAGTTCTAGGCAACATCACCCTGGCCCCTCGGCTCGTCAGAGGGACCAGTCGCGAAGCCGTCACCGCAGAAGCCCGCGAGCTGCTGAGGAGAGTGCACCTTCTGGACAAAGCCGGCGCTTATCCCAGCCAGCTATCGGGGGGGCAGCAACAGCGTGTGGCGATCGCACGTTCTTTGGCCATGCAGCCGAAGGTCATGCTCTTCGACGAGGTGACCTCGGCTCTGGATCGCGAGCTTGTCAAGGAGGTCCTCCAGGTTATGAAGGAGCTGGCCGAGGACGGAATGACCATGGTCGTGGTGACGCATGAGCTCTGGTTCGCCCGCAACGTCGCCGATCGCATTTTCTTCATCGACCATGGAGTCGTCGTTGAGGAGGGGCCGCCAGAACGAATCTTTTCGGCCCCAAAGGAAGAACGAACGCGACGTTTCCTGGGTGATCTGGTGTGAGTGGTCTGGTGTTCCTCCAAGTGGCCCCTTACACATTCCGCTGGGACGTGCTTATCCCGTACGTTCCTGCCTTCGCTTGGGGCCTCCTCATCACCTTTGAGGTTTCCATTGCCGCGGAGGTGGTCGGGATTCTGCTGGGGCTCATCGCCGCTCTGGCGCGTCTCGCGCGGTGGCCCGCATTGCGTGTCATCGCGATCGCCTATATCGACTTCTTTCGAGGCGTGCCCTTGCTCGCGACGCTCGTGTGGCTCTACTACGGGGTCAGCCTGCTGTTTGGCATCAGCTTCTCGGCCTTCTCAGCTGGCGTGGCGGGCCTGGGGATCACGTATGGTGCGTATCTGGCCGAGATTTTCCGGGCAGGAATCCAGGCGATTCCCAAGGGGCAGACGGAGGCCTCACGAACCCTCGGATTGACGTCTCGACAGATCATGCAGTACGTGATCTTGCCACAGGCTCTCCGCATAACACTTCCGCCAATCGGGAACACGTTCGTGAGCATGCTCAAGGACTCTTCGCTGATCGCTGTTCTGGCAGTCACGGACCTCATGAGGCAAGGGATGATCGTTGCCTCGGATACGTTTCGTGCGTTCGAGGCATATACGTTTGTGGCCATCATCTACTATCTCGTCACGGTCATCGTGGCGCGCGGGCTTGCCTTCATCGAGAGACGCTACGCAGTCTCCCGGTGAGAGTCGGGTGTCGAAGAGAGCCCTCTCAGGGCC
>CAZDYT010000068.1:0-7052 GCA_964509395.1 uncultured bacterium | reverse complement strand
TCGCGAAACGCCGCCTAACGGCTCCGTCCACGGCCGATTGTGATATCCTGCGACCGACTTGAGTTCTCAGAGAGGGGCAGCCTAAGCTGCGCGAGGCGGAAAAGGAGGGCTACATGCCGAAGTATCTTTCCCGCCAACATGTCGAGCGCTACGCGTCGGATGGTTGCGTCTTCCCGATTGATGTCCTGTCTCCTTTGGAGGCGGCGGAGTACCGGCGGCGTCTCGAGTACATGGAGGCGCGCTACGGCAATCTGCACTATGCGCCTAAGCCGCATCTGACCTTGACCTTCACCGACGAGCTTATCCGACATCCGAAGATTCTTGATGCGGTGGAGGACATCATCGGCCCGAACATCCTCGTCTGGGATGCCACATTCATCGTCAAGGAGGCTCACGACCCGCGGTTCGTTAGCTGGCACCAGGACCTAACCTATTGGAGTCTCGAACCGCCAGACGTCGTTTCGGTATGGCTGGCCCTGTCCCCCAGCACGCCGGAGAGCGGGTGCGTGAGGTTCGTCCCCGGCTCGCACACCCGACAGCTCCGCCATCGCGACACCTTCGCCGAGGACAATATCCTGTCTCGCGGTCAGGAAGTCGCCGCCCAAGTCGATGAGAGAACGGCAATTGATATCATCCTTGCGCCAGGCCAGATGTCGCTGCACCATGGCAGGGTGGTCCACGGCTCGGCACCGAACCGGTCTGACGAGAGGCGGATCGGGTTCAACATCCAGTATCTGCCGACCCATGTGAAGCAAGTTGTAGGTGACCGGGACAGCGCCATGCTCGTGCGCGGCGTCGACAGCTTCAACCACTTCGAAGCGGAGCACCGGCCGAGCGTCGATTTCACGCCGGAATCGATGGCGGCCTTTCGAATGGCAATCGCAGAGCGACGATCGAAGTACCTTTACCAGGGAGTGGACCGAACGCCGGCTTAACGCAGCAGTAAGGTGCCTGGCTGGCGATACAGGCGGTGTCACGGTCCGGCCACCAGAGGCGCGGGCAGCTACTGCCGGACGCGGCGGGTTGAGTTGTGGTGCACACCGGCCGCGATCAGGTGGACCTCCGGTGCCCCTCGCGCAGGGGCGCCTCGCCGGAGGCCAAGCGTCGCCGGATCCGAGGAGTTCATTCGGCGAGCCGCAGTTCGCCGCGGCGCAATTTCCGGATCCCAGTGAGGGGGCCGGGAATCCCTTTCCGCACGCGACGGTGCTACCGAACCTCAGGAGTTCCTGAGCCGACTGGGCTGGCGGGAGGAGTCACGCCAAGCGAGTCGTCGGCCCGGTCAGCGCCCACCCGGTGCGGTCACAGGAGAGAGACCCATGAAGGATCTAGAGATCGAGCGCGTCCAGGTCTACGCCGTCGGGCCCGAGACCGAGCGCTACGCGTGGGCCTCGGACATGGGCGAGCAGTTCATGACGAACAACATCGTCCGGATCACCACCCGGGGTGGGCTCGAGGGGGTCGGCGCGAGCAACTCGTTCACTGAGCACGGCTACGATCGGTCCGTCGCCGAGACGCTCCGGCCCCTCCTCCCGCCGCTGATCGGCGCCTGCCCGCTTGAGCGCGAGGCGATCTGGTACCGTCTTCAGTCCCACAACCTGCCCGGCGCGCCGCAGGCCCTCTCAGCCATCGACGTCGCCCTCTGGGATCTCACCGCCAAGCACGCCGGGCTGCCGCTCTACCAGTTCCTCGGCGGCGCCCGCTCCCGCATCCGCTCGTACGCGAGCACGCCCCTCCTGCGCGACCCGCAGACCTACATCGACTTCGTTACGCAGCTCCAACAGGAGGGCTTCCGAGCCGTGAAGTTCCACGCGTGGTGCGATGTGGATCGCGACATCGAGATGGCCCGCGCGGTGCATGCGCGATTCGGGGGCTCGGGACTGCAGTTCATGCTCGATGTCGAGCAGCGCTATGATCGGTCCGGCGCATACCGCGCAGCGCGCGAGCTCGAGGCGATGGGCTTCACGTGGTTCGAGGCGCCGCTCCTCGATCAGGACATCGAGGGGTACCGAGACCTGCGGCGCCGCGTGAACATCCCCATCCTCCCCGCCGGCAACTGGATCCTCGACCTAACGCTGCTATACCAAGGAATCCGGGCTGAGGCCTGGTCGGCCGTGCGCGTGGACACCGCCGTGGTGGGTGGGATCACCCCCGCCCGTAAGGTGATGGCCCTGGCGGAGGCGGCCGGGATGACGGCGGAGCTCCAGTGTTGGGGCTACACCCTCAACCAGGCGGCCAACCTCCACGTAATGCTCGCCTACTCGAACTGCACCTTCTTCGAGCAGCCCGTGCCCTACCCCGCGTTCGAGTTCGGCATGATCGACACGATCCGCACGGATGCGGAAGGCTACGTCAACGCCCCGGCCGGCCCCGGGCTCGGCGTGCGTGTTGACTGGGACGCTATGCATTCGGCCGCGTTCCTTACCTACGAGGAGACCAAGAGCGGTAAGAAGGGCTGAGCCTCACGGATCTCTGACTCAGGAGCACCTCGGCCGCTGCATCTACGGCGGCATCTTCGACGAGGGCTCGCCCCTCAGTGACGAGCGGGGCTTCCGGCGCGAGGAGGCGATGTCGGACTTCCCACCGCCGTGCGCCCTGGCAACGCTGGAGAACGAGCGGGAGTCCGGTCCGAAGCCAGCCCGGGTGGAGACGGCCCAGAGGTGGCGCCGCAAATGCCAGGTGAACAACGTGGCAGAAGGAGTAATCGATGAGCAGGATGAGCCGTAGGGAAACCCGCGCCGCGATCCTTCCGGCCAGTGTCGGGATGGCGCTCGGGCTCGTCATCCTGGCCGCTGCGCAGACCGCGAACGCGGCGACCTACGAGGTTGGACCGGACAAGCCGTACACGAGGATTGGGGATGTCCCGTGGGCGTACCTGTTGCCCGGCGACACCGTCCTGATTCACTGGCGATCGACTCCCTACCAGGAGAAGTGGGTCATCTGTCGCCAGGGCACCGTAGAGGCCCCCATCACGGTTCGCGGCGTTCCGGGGCCCAGCGGCGAGCTTCCGGTCATCGACGGGAACCGCGCCGTCACGGCGCGCGGGCTGAACTACTGGGCCGAGGCCCGCGGGGTCATCAAGATCGGCGGGGCGAACATCCCGCAGGACACCATGCCGAAGTTCATCGTGATCGAAAACCTCGAGGTCCGCAGCGCCAAGCCGCCGTACACCTTCACCGCGGATGACGGAACGACCCAGAAGTACACGGCCAACGCCTCCACGATCTACCTGGAAAAGGGCGAGAACATCACCATCCGGGGCACCGTCCTGCACGACGCCGGCAATGGCCTCTTCGTCGCCTCCAGCGATACCGAGGTCTCGCGAGACATCCTGATCGAGGGGAACTCCATCTACGACAACGGGAACGTGGGCAGCATCTACGAGCACAACAGCTACACCGCCGCCCTCGGGATCACGTTCCAGTACAACCATTACGGTCCCCTCTGCGCCGGCTGCGGCGGCAACAACCTCAAAGACCGGTCGGCGGGCCAGGTCGTGCGGTACAACTGGATCGAGGGGGGCAACCGGCAGCTCGACCTCGTCGAGGTCGAGGACAGCGTCGTGATCCGGACCGACCCGCGGTACCGCGAAACCCACGTGTACGGAAACATCCTGATCGAGCCCGCCGGCGCCGGCAACCGCCAGATCGTCCACTACGGCGGCGACGGCCGGGTCCGCAACTACCGCAAGGGGATCCTGTTCTTCTACCACAACACCGTCGTCTCCAGGCGGACGGACCGGACCACGCTCTTCCGCCTCTCCACCAACGACGAACACGCCGACGCCCGCAACACCATCTTCTACGCGACGGCCAGCGGCAACACCGTTTCGCTGCTGGATGTCTCCGGCGTCCTCGATCTGACCCACAACTGGATCAAGCCGGGTTGGGTCAAGAGCTTCGGCAATTTCAAGGGGACGGTGAATGACGACGGGACCTCGGTGGGAGGGGCTTCGCCGGGATTTGTCGACGAAGCCGGCCAGGACTACCGTCTGGCCGCGGGCTCAGCCGCCATCGACGCGGGGACGGGGCTCCATCCGCGCGTTCTTCCCGCCAACGACGTCCTCGAACAATACGTCAAGCACCTCTCTGGCGAAGACCGGCCGGATGCGGGGCCCCTCGACATCGGGGCCTTCGAGCTCACTCCGTAGGGCGGCGGGACTCCGGCCTGGCGTTCAAGCGAGTGGTCCGGAGCCGGCAGCCAGCCGTCTCGAGGTCCGTCATCCTTCTGCTCGGGCTCCCGGCGTGACAGGGGACGCCACCACGGCGAGCCGGGAGGCGGGCGCTTCCTCCCCTGTCCGCCCTCCTCGCGACCGCCTGACCCCCGCTGCGACCCTGGTGGCTCTCGTGGGGTCGCTGCTCCTCGTTGGACCCGCGGGAGCCCAAGGGTCGCCCTCGGCAGACCCGCCGATGCCGAGCGTGCACCGATTCTCCCTCCGGGCACTCGTGACCGTGGACGTGACGGGGCGACTGGTCGTCACCCACCGTCAGGGGGCCGGTGAGGCGATCACCGAGTCCATCACGCGGCTGGGGGGCAGCCCGCTCGCCCGCCGCCCGGACCCGGTCGTGCCGGACGGGGAGGTCATCGAGCTGCTCCTCCCGAGGGGGGCCTATGCCGCGTTCGCGGCGGAGCTGGCTCGCCTCGGCCGGTGGGTCGTGGAGCGTCAGGTCGTCGAGCTGCCAGACCCGGTCCGGATGGTGCTCCATGTCGCCGAGTGACCCCGACACCCCGGGACGACTGGGCCCCCGAAGAGCCAAGCGGGTCTGGTGGAAGCGAGGCGACAGGATTCGAGCGGACCCGAGGTAACGAGCATCGAAGGATCCCGACGCCAGATGGCTGGGTCCACATTGACCGCGCTCTCGAGCCCCTCACCCCTCTCGTTCACCCGCCGGCGGTGTTCCGCTCCCGCCGAGGCCGCCGAGGGCTAGCTGCAAGTCAGGTCGAGACAAGTCGGGCTGGTAGGTTTTGGACGGCACTGCTATGATCGGGCCGTCCAATCGGGCATTGGTGCAGCGGACGGGGGATATGGAGGCAGCTCCCAGGGCCTACATTGCCGTCACTGATAGCGACTGGTACCGCTTTCTCCGACAACGTCCCGACCTTGACGAAGTCAACTTCTGGCAGCCTAGTGGCAGTCGGGTCTTTGCGACACTCGATCCGGGACAACCATTTTTGTTCAAGCTGCACTACCCTGACCACTTCATCGTGGGCGGGGGGTTTTTCGCGCATGCGTCGCTTCTCCCCGCGAGCCTGGCATGGGAAGCCTTCGGAGAGAAGAATGGCGCGGCTTCCCTTGCCGACATGCGCCGTCGGGTCGAAAAGTATCGCCGGTCCTCGGCGGATGCCCGTCAGGACTACACCATCGGCTGCGTCGTTCTCCAGGATCCGTTCTTCTTCGAGAGGGAGGACTGGATTCCCGCTCCTGGAGATTTCCACCGGAGTATCGTTCAGGGCAAGACTTACGACCTCACCGCCAGCCCGGGCCGGGAGCTGTGGGACGTGGTGGTGCAGCGACGCCGGGGTCCGTGGACAGGTGCTGGAGTCCGGGAAGTAGAAACGCCGATGTATGGTGAGCCCACCCTGGTGCGCCACCGTCTGGGCCAGGGGGCGTTCCGCGTGATGGTGACCGATATCTACCAGCGACGGTGCGCCATAACAGGTGAGAAGGCTCTCCCGGTCCTGGAAGCCGCTCACATTCGACCGGTAAGCTCCGGCGGCGCGCATCGCCTCGACAATGGCCTTCTCCTGCGCACGGACGTGCATACGTTGTTCGATCGGGGGTACGTTACGGTTGCCCCGGACTACCGGTTTCAGGTGAGCCGTCGGCTGCGAGACGACTTCGACAATGGCGAGTACTACCACCAGTTTCGAGGGCAAAGCATCTGGCTGCCCCGGCACGCCGAAGAACGGCCAAGCCCGGAGTTCCTGGAATGGCATGCGGACACAGTCTTCTTGGGCTGAGGCCGAGGAACGGAAATGGATCGTCTTGACGGATTGCTTCGGGAGTTACGAGCATTCGTTGTCGAGCGCGAATGGGGCCAGTTTCATGACCCGAAGAATCTGGCAATGGCGATCGCCTCTGAGGCCGGAGAGTTGCTCGCCGAGTATCGGTGGGTAGGAAACGAAGAAGCGGACGACTATTCGCAAGACGGCTCGCGTCGGGAGCGCATCGCCGCTGAGGCGGCGGATATCGGAATCTCCCTCATGCTGTTCTGCGAGCGCGTCGGAATCAATCTGATTGAAGAGATTCAGCGCAAACTGGAAGTGAACCGCCGAAACTATCCCGTGGACCGCTCGCGCGGGCGCCCAGATCGACCAGGATAGCCGCGGGCGTCGACTAACCGTCACACAGGCAAAGGTCGGCCCGCGGCGGTGGTGCGGGTGGAGCTTCACCGGCTCGGCGCGGACGGCCGGGCCTGGTGAAGGCCTCGCTCTGCCACGGCCAGGCGGAGGTGGCGCCGGCCCGTGCAGGGATCGGGCTCAGACCGGCCAGGATTCCCGCCGGTAGCCCATCTCCCAGAACATCCACTCGTACCGGCTCGTCGTGAGGAAGTGGCGGCGCATCGTGTCCCGCTCGGCCGAGGTGAGCCGCGCCGCCGTGGCGTCCGTCGCGGCGAGCACCGCGCGGACGAGGCTCCCGAACTCCTCCGCGGCGTACGTCCCGATCCAGCGCCGGTAGAGCGGATCGGGCGAGCCCGCGCGCTCCAGCGCCTTGCCCACCTCCCAGTAGATCCAGTAGCACGGCAGGAGCGCCGCGATCGTCTCGTGGAAGGGCGCCCCGGACGCGACCGCCAGGAGGTAGCTCGTGTACGCCAGGTTGGTCGGGGCGAGCGGCGTCGCCGCGACGGCCTCGGGGGTGAGGCCGAACTCCCGGAAGAAGCTCCCGTGGAGCGCCCGCTCCACCCGGAGCGCCCCCGCCGCGTGCTCGTTGAACATGATGATCCAGTCGTCCTGCGGGGCCCGCGCCGCGGCCATCGAGAGCCCCCGGGCGAACTCGCGGAGGTAGAGGGCGTCCTGGACCGCGTAGAACCGAAAGCTCTCGCGCGGGAGCGAGC
>CAZDYT010000067.1:0-11435 GCA_964509395.1 uncultured bacterium | reverse complement strand
CTCCTGGCGGCAAGGTTGCGACAGCGGACCGAAGTCTAACGCTCACACCGACAGCGCCCGGGCCGCCGCCAATAGCTCCTGCTCAGTCGGAAACTTGTCGATGCCCGGCAGGCCGTCCTGGGCGCACTCGATGTTGGCCCAGCGGACGATGCCGTGCCGGTCCACCAGGAACTGGGCGGTGAATTGAACCTGATGGCGCTGGAATTCCGCGCTCTCGCTCTCCATCACCTCGAACCCGTCCAACCGGCCGATGGCGTCGCGGGCCTGGTCGTCGGGCACTCCGAGTTTCAGCTCGCGCGCCAGCGTCCGATAGGCGCCCCCGATCGCTTGCATGACCTCAGGGCTGACTGCCGTGTGCGGTACGCCGTAGGCGCGGTGGGTGAGCAGGTCGGGGTCGGCGCCAACGGCGCAGCGAACCGGGCGATACCGGAAGAACAGCCGGGCGCGCTCGGCCTTCGACGCGACGATCGCCAAGGTCGCGACGCCGATCGCCTGAAGCTTCTCTGCCGTGGTCGCTAGCAGCACAACGTGCCGCCGGCAGAACGGTCAGTAGAGACCGCGGAACAGAGCCAGCAGCAGCGGGATTCGACCGCGGTAATCTGCCAGCGCGACGGTGCCCTCGCCGTTCGCGGCCGGCAGCGTGAAGTCCGGAGCGGGTTCCCCTGGCTGCACCGGAGGTCGCCGTTCACCCGTCGTCATCGATAAGCCTCCTCGTCGCCCATCTCCGAGTATAGCGTTGCCAGGCCATTATAGGAGGGACGTAGCCCGTCGGCGAAGAGCACGAGGTTCGAGTAGCACGGCATCACCGGCCAGACGCCGGAAATCGTGGCCGACTCGTGGATCGAGAACCCCGGCGGGTCCTCGGCAAGCATCGCGTTGAGAACCCCGCCGCGCTTCGGCGTCTGGCCTCCGGCCGGGACACCGGCGACGGCCATCGCGGCGGCGAGGGCCACGAGGCCGAGGAGCCTCTGGCGTCCCCTCATGACATCCTCCCGGACGAGACCGAGGCGACGGTGATTCGCCGTGCCGCCAGATTCATTGAGGAGCGGCCGGGCTCGGCGGCAGGGTCACGTCGAACGCGTTGAGGACGAAGGCGATCATGCCGTAGTAGCCCACCAGGGTGACCAGCTCGACCAGGGCGGGCCGGCCGAGCTCGGCCTCGGCCCGCGCGTACTGCGCGTCGTCGAGGCGATGCGTCCGGTAGAGGGCGCGGGCGGTGTCGATGATCATCGCCTCCCGGGGACGAAGGCCGTCGCTCGGGCGCCGGTCCCGCAGCGCGATCGGCTCGTGCGCCGCCCACTCGTAGGGCGCGTCGACCTCGCGCGCCGCGGCGAGGATCGCCAGCTCGCGATCGGCGCCGGCCAGCAGCGAGCGGAAGCGGAGCTGCTCGCCGAGCGCGGCCACCCGATCGGCCAACGCCGGATGGTGGAGCAGCACGCCGTACGGGCCGCGCAGGCCGCCGCGGGTGGCCCGGATGCGGTCGAACGCGGCCTGGCCGTCGGCGGAGAGCTGGTCGCGAGTCGGCTCGGGGATGCGCGTCATCGTGCGGGGTCCTCTGTCAGCGCGTGGTGACCGAGAGGCCGGCGTCGATCACGAGGACCTGTCCGGTGACCCAGCGCGCCTCGTCACTGGCCAGGTAGACCGCGCCCCAGGCGACGTCCCAGCCGGTTCCCTCCGTACCGAGCGGGGTCGCCTGCCGGCGCCGCTCCCGCGCCGCCTCGCCGAGCGCGGCGACCATCGGCGTCCACACCATGCCCGGCGCGATGGCGTTGACCCGCACGCCCTGCGGGCCGAGTTGCACGGCCACGCTCCTGACGAAGCCGAGGACGCCAGCCTTGGCTGCGGCGTACGCCGTGCGGCCGTGACCCCGCAAGGCGGCGACCGACGAGACGCAGACGATGGCCCCGCCGCCGCGGTCGATCAGGCGCGGCACGGCGCTCTTCGTCGCGAGGAACATCGACTTGAGGTCGACCGTCATGACGCCGTCCCACTCCTCCTCGGAGGTCTCGAGGAGGTCCTTGCGGGACTCGATCCCGACGTTGTTGTGCAGGATGTCGAGCCCGCCCCAGCGCGCGACCGCGGCGGCAACCATCGCGTCGCACTCGGCCGCGCTCGTCACGTCGGCGACGTGGACTTCCGCCTCGCCACCCTCGGCGCGGATCAGCGCGACCGTCTCCTCGGCGTGGGCCGGGACGCGGTCCACGCACAGCACGCGAGCACCCTCGCGGGCGAACAGGATGGCGGTCGCCCTGCCGTTGCCCAGCCCGAACCCGCGCGAGCCGGCGCCCGTCACGATCGCGACCTTGCCGGCCAGGCGCCCCCGCGGTCCGCGGCCCTGGCCTGGTCCCGTCATCGGATGGGACCTCCGGGACACGGAGGAAATCGAACCCACCTCGTTCGGCGGCCCCCCCGGACGCCTCCGGAGGCCCCCGAGCCCGGGCGCCGTCGTCCATCTGACGAGTCGCCCCGCCTCAGTTGGCGCGCGGCATGCCGGTCATCCACAGCGGGGTCCCGTCCGCGCCGCGCAGCGTCAGCACCTTCTCCCCCTTCTTGACCTCCCGGGCCATGATCGCCTCGCCGCCGGGCAGGTTGTTCCGCGAACCGATGACCTCGATCTTGTCCCCCTTGGCGAGCGTGAAGTGCTTCTGCTCCAGGTAGGACGACGGCCCCAGAAACACCAGGACCGCTCCCGTGTCGGTCTTCAGGGTCAGGTGGGTGCCCGGCATCCGTCTCGGGTTGTTGCCGGTCATCTGGACCACGTTTTCGACGGTCCCCCTGACGGTGATTTCCGTGGACTTGTCGTAGCGGGGCATGATCTGCCCCATGGGTTGCGCGATGGCAAACGGAGCGACGAGACCGACGAGCGCGACAGCGACCAGCGGCGTCTTCCACCACGCCAGGTTCATCGTGATCTCCTCCGGCTGGCTGTGAAGCGAGGTTATCCGGGATTTCCGATATGGCCCTATTCCTCCCCGTCCTGACCACACGCGTTGCGGGTCGGGGCACCGACTCGCCGGCGGCTCACGAGCGACGCTGCGGGTCGAGCACGTCCTGGAGCGTGTCGCCGACGAGATTGAGCGCCAGGACCAGCACGAAGATCGCGAACCCCGGCGCCAGAGGCACCCAGGGCGCCGCATCCAGGAAGTCGAACCCGGCCCGGAGCATGCGGCCCCAACTCGGGGCCGGTGGAGGCACCCCGAGGCCCAGGAAGCTCAACGTCGCCTCGCCCAGGAGCACGCCCGACGCGCTCACCGTGGTCCGGACGACGATCAAGCTGGTCACGTTCGGCAGGATGTGGCGCCCCACCACCCGAGCCGGCGTCGCCCCGAGACTTCGCGCCGCCGAGACGAAGTCGACGGCTCGAATCGACAGGACCGCGCTCCGGATGAGCCGGGCGTACCCGGGGACGCGCACCAGAGCCAGCGCCAGGATGACTCCCCAGGGGGTGTCTCCGCCGAACACGCCGGCGACCGCCATGGCGAGGGCGATGTCCGGGACCAGATAGATCATGTCCATGAGCCGCATCAGGCCCTCGTCCAGATAGGAGCCTGCCCAGTAGCCGCTCGCGAGCCCGACGACGACGCCCGCGGAGAGGCTGATGCCGATCGCGCCGACGAGGACGTAGAGGCTGACCCGCGAGCCGAAGACGATCTGGCTGAAGATGTCCCGACCGAGCGGGTCGGTCCCCGCCAGGTGGGCGGCCGAGGGGGAACGCAGGACCGCGCCCGTGTCGGTCGCGATGGGATCGTACGGCGCGACGGCGGAGGAGAAGAGGGCGGCGACGCAGACGAGGAGAAGCAGCCCCGCCCCGAGCGTGCCCGACGGATAGCGAGCCACCATGCGCGCCGCCCGGACGAGCCCGGTCGGTCCGGCCCAAGCCGGCCGGACGCCCAGCGTGGCCTCGGCCGTGCGGCCGCTCACTCGTACGACACCCGCGGGTCGATCACGGCGTACAAGAGATCCACCACGAGGCTCATGACGAGGGTCGCGAGCGCCAGGAACAGCATCGTCGCCTGCACGACCGGGTAGTCACGCGCCAGGATGGCCCCGAGGAGCGTCCGGCCCAGCCCGGGGACGGCGAACACCGTCTCGACCGTGACGGCGCCTCCCAGCATGAAGGGCACGTTCATCCCCACCATCGTGACCAGGGGGACCAGGACGTTGCGCATGATGTGCACCCACACCACCCGCGCCGGCCCCAACCCCTTCGAGCGCGCGACCGCGATGTACGGCTGCCGGAGCTGGTCCAGCACGGCCGATCGCACGTAGCGCATCAAGCTGCTCGCGTACCAGCTCCCCAGCGCGACCGCGGGCAGCGTCATGAGGCGGAGGTTCTCGCCCGGCTGCGCCCACAGGGCCACGTACCCTGACGTCGGAAACCAGCGGAGCTTCAACGCGAAGAGCACGATGAGCAGGATGGCCAGGAAGAAGCTCGGGAGCGAGATCCCGCACATGGTGCCGACCGACAGCGCCAGATCCACCTTCGACCGGTGCCGCAGCGCGGCCCACATCCCCGCCGGCACCGCGACGAGGACGGCGAAGACCGTCGCCAGCAGCGTCAGCTCGATCGTGGGCATGGCTCGCGTCCACAGGATCTCGACCACCGGCAGGGGATACTCGAACGATCGTCCGAGGTCGCCCCGGAGCAGGCGACCGAGCCAGCCGGCGTACTGCTCGTGGATGGGGCGATCGAGGCCGAGGGCGGCCCGCTTCGCGGCGATCACTTCCTGGCTCGCTTCCCGGCCGAGCATCAGGGCCACCGGATCGCCTCCGATCGCGTACCGCATCAGGAAGAACACGCCGATGCTCAGGAGGACGAGGGACACCACGATGAGGACCGACCGCCGGGCGACGTACCTCCACACGGGTCCGCTACCCGTCGAGTCGACGCCCGCGGCCGGTCTCGACCGCCCGCAGGTAGACGTGGTGGGCGAGGGCGACGTCGTGGAACACCGTGCCCGGCGCGCGCACGAGGATGACCTCCTCGTCGTCGGCCCGACCCGCCTTCACACCCTGGACCACCTCGTGGAGGCTCGCGTGGACGTCCGCCTCGCTCAGCTGACCCTCCTGGACCATGCGGGCCACGTCCTCGCGGGCCATGCACTCCCGCCAATCGGACACCACGATCTTGGTCGCCCGCCGGTAGACTCGAATGTCGGCCTCGTTGCCGCCTCCGACCAGGTAGAGGAGGGCGCCGGGCTTGATCCACTCCGGCTCGAGGATCGGCGCGGTGGCCGTCGTGGCGGTGACCACGATGTCCGCGGGCGCCACGGCGTCGCGCACCGAGTCCGCCGCCGAGACCGCGCCCTTCATCCGCTCCGCGAATGCCAGGCGGCTCTCGGCCCGTCGCGAGGTCACGAGCACCCGCGCCGGGTGCACGACGGCGAGGAGCGCGGCCAGGATGGCGCGCGCCAGCGCACCGGCGCCGACCAGCCCGATGGTGAGCGCCGGCCGTCGTGCCGCCAGGTGGCGCACGGCGATGGCCGCCAGCGCGGCGACCCGCACCTGGTAGAGCCCGTGCTCGGCGATCAGGGCCACCGGACTGCCGTCCCGACCATCGCAGAGCAGGACGAACCGGGTCGCGCGGCTCGGGTCGGGCCCGGCGGCGACGACCCGGAAGCCGACGACCCCGGCGAAGCCCAGGTAGCACACCTTCGAGAAGCAGTACATCCCGGCCGCGCCGGGTCCGCCTGCCGGGACCCGCAGGGACAGGCGGCGCGCATCCGGGATGAGGACCGTCCGGTCCGAGTAGCGCAGCAGCGCCGCGTGGAGCACCGCGACGGCCTGCTCCGTGGATACCAGGGCGTCGACCTCCTCGCGCGACAGGAACAGCATGAGGCTCGGTCCCGCCGGGCGGCGTGCGGGCGCTACCGGGGCTGGAGCGCCACGTCCCGGAACCGGGGGATCAGGTTGGGCATCCACTGGAACCCCGTCAGCGCGCTCCGGTGCGCCGCGAACCGGGGTGTGAAGTGGTAGAAGACGTAGGACGCGTCCTCGACGATCAGGCGCTCGGCCTCCCGATAGGCGCGCCTTCGGGCGTTCTCGTCGTAGCTCGACAGGCCAGCTTCGAGGAGCTTGTCCACCTCCGGGTTCCGGTACTTCGAGCTGTTGGCGTAGCCCTTGCTGTGGAACAGGATCCACGCCAGCTCGTGCGGATCGGTATACGGGGTCCAGCGCATGGGGGCGGTGAAGGAGATCTCGCCGCGAAGCACCTTCACGTAGTGATCGTTGGGATCCACCAGCTGGATCTTGGCCTTGATGCCGACCTTTGCCAGCTGCGCCTGGATGAGCTCGCCGGTTCGCAGGTCGTCCGAGGCGCTGGGCACGTACAGCGTCAGGTTCACCCCGTTCGGGTAGCCGGCTTCGGCGAGCTTCTGGCGCGCGCGCTCCGGGGCATAGGCCATCCCCCCGTACTCCGGGTTCGCCCACCAGTTGGCCGCGAAGAGCTTCCCGCTGGGTTTCCCCGCGCCCTGGTAGATCACCTGATGGATCTCGTTCCGGTCGATCGCGAGGGCGATGGCCTCCCGGAGGGCGCGATTGTCGAACGGCGGGACGTCCACGCGCAGCTGGATGCTGTCGAAGCGCATGCCACGCGATTCCACGACGCGGAACGCCTGGTCACCGGCGAGCGCGGCGACGTCCCTCGCGGCCACGTCGTAGATGAGGTCGAGTTCGCCGGCCCGGAGCTTCGCGAGGCGGACCGCCGGCTCCGGCACGTCCAGGAAGATCATCCCCCCGACCAGCGGCTTGCCGGCCTGCCAGTAGCCGGGGAACTTCTCCAGGACGACGCGGTTTCCCGGCACCCACTCGACGAACCGGAACGGGCCGGTCCCCACCGGGTTGCGGGCGAAGTCCGCGCCGAGCTTGCGGGCCGCCGTCGGCGACACCATCAGGCCCGGCCGATCGATGAGCACGGACAGGAGCGGGGGAAACGCCTGCTTGAGGTTGAAGCGCACGGTGTGCTTGTCGACGACGTCGACGCTCTGGATCGCCTCGGCGAATCGGGACTGGTGCTCCGACTTCGTGGCCGGATCCATCACGCGCTCGACGTTCCACTTCACCGCGTTCGCGTCGAACTCGGTCCCGTCGTGGAACTTGACCCCCGGCTGAAGCCGGAAGGTCACGGCGAGGCCGTCGCGCGCGACGCTCCACGACCTCGCCAGGCCCGGGACGAACTGCGAGTCCTCGGTCACGTCGACCAGCGACTCGTAGAGCACGTGGAGGACCGGGCGGTCCTCCAGCCTCGCCCCGAGGTGCGGGTCGAGGCTGCGGCCCCCCGCTCCGCGCGCGATGCGGACGGTGGGCTCGTCGGCGGCGCGCGCCTCCCGGCCCGCGCCGGATGCGAGAAGCGCGATCGCGACCAGCGTCGCCCACGCGGCTCCGTGGAGTTGCCTCGTCATGAGCGTCCCTCCTCTCTGCGCCGCGTGCCGATGCCTGACCTCAGGGCGTCCGCGCCTTGAGCCACGCCTCGACGTCGGCAAGCGGCAGGACATCGGCGTACTTGGCGTCCATGTCGAACAGGCTCACCCGGTGGGGTGTCTCGGCACGATCGAAGACGCAATCCTCCACCACGACCGTGCGGTAGCCATAGCTGAAGCCGTCGATGACCGTGGCCAGCACGCAGCCACTGGTCGTGCAGCCGGCCACGAGCAGCGTGTCGATTCGGAGTCGGATCAGGTGGCCGGCCAGCGAGGTGCCGAAGAAGGCGCTGGGGGCGGCCTTCGGGATGACGACGTCGCCCGGCGCCGGCCGGATCTCTGCGACGATGGGCCCGTGCGCTCCGCCGGAGGGCCCGCCCCCGCCCGACATCCCGTGCGTGTAGAAGACGGGCACCCGCCCCTGCCTCACGACGTCCAGGAAGTGCCGGATGCTCGGGAGGCATTCCCAGGCCCGCTCGCCGCAGCTGTACCGTGACTTCTGGATCGCCTGGAGGATCGGCTCGGGCGCCTCCCCCGTGAAGCTGTACTCGACGTCGATGACGAGCGCCGCCGGACGGTCGCCGAACCCGACACGCCGGCCATAGCCGGCGAGACGGAACAGCGTCAGCTCGTCGGGCGTGAGCGCCTCGCGCCAGGTCCCCAGCGGCCGCCGCCTCGCCTCTGCCGGGGCCACGGGCTATCCCGTGCCCCGCGTGAGGCGCATCGCCTTCGCGCCCTCCCACTCCACGCGCTTCGCGATCTTCACGAAGTCCCCGAGATCGCCGACCAGTCGGCCCACTCGCGGCGCGGGATGCGGCCCTCTCGGGCCTCGCATCTGGGCGGGCCCGTAGATGAAGCGCAGGCCATTCCACCCCGGGAGGAAGATGATGTCGCCCGGGTTCTGCAGCACGGAGAGGTTCTCCGGCTCCGGCGGCTCGGGGATCGTGACCCAGAGGCGGAGCATGTCCCCGCTCCAGACCGTATTCGTCACCTGCCCTTGCAGAGGCAGCGCGTCCCAGATGGCCTGACAGATCTTGGGCGCCTTGCTGTCCAGGAGCTCCGCGGTCAGGTTCAGCCCCTCGAACTCGACCTGTACCGTCCTCACGAGTCGTGTCCTCCTCCCCCAAATGGCCGCGTAGTGTCGGATCCGACCGGGCCGGGCGGGGCCGGACGCGGTCGGCTCCACGATGTCACGGGCATCGCCCCGATGAGCGTTACTCCTTCCGCCGGATCACGAACCGCTTCGCGCCTTTCCAGACCAGCTCGTCGCCCTTCTTCGCGAACTCCGCGAGGTCGCTCTCGATCATGGCCACGGGCGTGACGAACAGGGGACCGACCTGCCACGAGAACTGGGACTCGCCGTAGGCGACGGCGAACTCCTTGGCCGGCCGGAAGTACACGACCATTCCCGGCGGCTGGAAGGCGCAGGGCGCCTCCATGCCGAAGGGATAGCTCCCGTCTCCCGCCGGCAGGTCGATCGGGGTGTTGGTGTGGAACATGGCTCCCGACCACTTGGCGTGCGTCACCCGGTCTTCGTAGGGCAACGCCTTCCACATGAGGTCGCACGTCTTGGGGGCTCTCTCTTCCAGGAGCCGGGCGGTCACCACCACACCGTCCAGCTCGATCTCGATCCGCCGCTCCGCCATGCTCGCTCCTCCTTGTCCGGGTCCAGGTTCGGGACGCGGGAGATTCCACGCCGCTCCGTCGGCGGCCCCACCGAGCGCCCCCGGACGCCGCCCGAGCCCAGGCGCCGTCGCCCCGGCGCTCCGCTCCCCCGGGGTGAGCGGAGCGTGGCGCGCTCCGGGCGGGGTCCGCAAGGGGGCTGTCGCCAAGGGGGCACGGCCGCGTGGACCGGCCCCCGCGCCGCCTCGGGCAGACGAGAGGGGCGCCGGCACGCCGAGCGCAGGGGAGATAGGCTGACGGCACGCCCGCGCCGCCGCTCGAGCAGCTCCAGCCCTACCCGTCGGACTCCAGCACCTCGCGGATCCGCGCCTCGGGCACGCGGATCTCGACGCCGGCGCGCTCCTCCTGCAGGAGCATGGCGACGCGCGAGTCGCGCTCGCCCCAGCCCCGGCCGAGCGCCTCCGTCAGCTCCTCGAGCGTGAGACCGGCGAGCCGCATCGGCACCCCGTGCTCATGGCCGACGGCGGTGGCCAGGGTGACGTCCTTGTGGGCCAGCCGCAAGGTGAACGCCGCGGGATCGAACTTGGCGGGGAGGAAGTGATCGCCGAGGCGGTCGAAGGTGCGCTGCCGGCCGACCGCCCCCTGGCGGACCGCCTTCCACAGCGCGAGCGGATCGACGCCCGCCTTGACGCCCATCGTGAAGACCTCGGCCAGCGCCGTCTGGATGACGTACCCGGCGCAGTTGTGCGCCAGCTTCGCGATCGAGCCCGTGCCGATCGGTCCGACGTAATACGGCCGGTCGCCGATCGCGCGGAGCACCGGCTCGTGGCGCGTGAAGATCGCTTCGTCGCCCCCGACCCAGATCGCGAGCTTCCGCGTCTCGGCGCCCCGAGGGCCGCCGCTCACGGGCGCATCCAGCATGTGGACCCCGCGTGCCGTGAACACGGCGTGGATGCGGCGCACGAGGGCGGGCGCATTGGTCGAGAGATCGAAGTACGCCTTGCCTGCCGCCAGCCCCCCGAGGAGCCCCCGCTCGCCGAGCGCGACGGCCTCGACCTCCGGGGGGCCCGGCAGCGAGGTGAACACGACCTCCGTCCCCTCGGCCACGCTCCGCGGCGTGTCCGCCCAGCGCGCGCCGGCCTCCCGGTGCGGCGCCGTCGCCTCTCGTCGCAGGTCGTGGACCACGAGCTCGTGGCCCGCCCGGATCAGGTGCAGGGCCATGTGGCGCCCCCTGGTGCCCAGCCCGATGAACCCGACCTTCATGGCCGGATGGCGTCGAACACCTTCTTGCTGATGCGGCCCGCGGTCATCGCCGCCGGCCAGCCCGCGTAGAAGGCGAGGTGGGTGATGAGCTCCCCGATCTCCTCCCGGGTGACGCCGTTGGCGAGCGCGCGCTCGATGTGCACCGGGAGCTGGTCGCTGCGGTACATCGCGGCCAGCGCCGCGACCGTGATCAGGCTCCGGTCGCGCTTCGAGAGTCCCGGCCGCTCCCACACGTCACCGTACAGCACGGTCTCACTGAGCTCGACCAGCTTCGGGGCGACCTGCCGGACCTCGCTACGAGCAGAAGACACGGACGGCGGTGTGCTCACGGCCACTCCTTTCTCTGGTGCGTCAGGCGATTCTGATGATGCCCGGCTCGACCGGTTTGAAGCGGTCGGCGACCTCCGGGTCATGGCCCGCGACGATCAACTGCTCGCGGCCGGCGAGGGCGTGGATCGTCTCGAAGGCCGCGAGCATCTCGGGGAGGCTCGTGATGATCTGGACGGGCTGGCGGCTCTCCACGTTGCGGTAGAAGTGCGAGGCGTCGGAGGCGAGGACGACCGTTCCGCGCTCAGTCTGGACCGTGACGACTTGGAGCCCCGCGGTGTGGCCACCGACGCGGTGAACGCGGAGCCCGGGGAACACCTGACGATCGCCCTCGATGATCCGCAGACGGTCCGCGTAGTTCAGCGTGACCAGCCGTGCGAGCGCCTCCGGGTTCGCCGACTGGCGGAAGGCGGCCGAGCGCCCCCAGGGCCCCGTCCAGAAGGCCACTTCCTCCCGCTGGATCCAGTACTCCGCGCCCGGGAACAGGCCATGCCCGGCCCAGTGGTCGTAGTGGAGGTGGGTGATGAGGGCGGTGAGGACGTCGCCCGGCTTGACGCCCGCCCGCTCGACCATCTCCGCCGGGCTCACGTAGTGTCGCATCCGGCGCTCCCGCGCGTCGTCGTCGAGGCAGCCGGTATCGACGAGGACCGGGTGTGGGCCGCCGAGGATCAGCCAGACATAGTAGTGGAGCGTGAGCCGCTCGTGCGACGCCTCACGGTAGAAGAACTGGCACGCCGTCGTGTCCCGCTCCGCGTACTTGAGCGCGTAGACCTCGTACACGGGCGGACTACCGGTCGAGCCAGA
>CAZDYT010000066.1:0-11455 GCA_964509395.1 uncultured bacterium | reverse complement strand
CTAGTGCCCGCAAGGGTGTGGGGGTTCGAGTCCCCCCTTCGGCACCAGCCATTCTCGCATAGTTCGCACACACCCGCTAGGTCACCCGGAGGGGGGCTCCGCCCCCCTTCCGGACCTCCCCCGAGGAAGGGGTTGCGCCGGCGAAGCCGGCGCCCGGAGCGGAACCCCTTGAAGCGTTGCAGTAGTTCCCTCGCGAGTGGCGCGGGTTCTCCGACAGGCTCCCAGCGCGTCCGTCTCGGTGCCACTGCGTTCGAGCCGCTCCCGCTGGCCGGGGCCTCGCCCGCCTGCCGCCCGTGGGACGGAGGCGAGGTGGGCGTCCCGCTGGACCGTCGCGAGGTCTCCCCAGTCTCCGGGGCGGGAACGAGGCGGACGCGGGCGTGGGAGACTCCGGCAGGACGGGGCCGGGGCGATAGCCGTGATCCCCTTCGGCCAGTGACCCGGCAGGCGCGCCAGGAACGCCGCGCTACTTCGTCGCGGTGCTGACCGAGCGGCGGGCGAGCTGCGTTCGCGACACCTCGAGGTAGGTGTAGTAGTTGAACAGCCCGCCTTCCCAGATACGCACCTGCAGGAAGGCATCGCCCCTCTCGTACACCTGCGTCGTCCCCGGCCCGGCGACCGACGTGCTCGTCACGAGTCGCCAGCCCGCCGCCTCCAGGGCCTTCTGCGTCTCGATGGCCAGGCTTCCGGGCTCGAGCCGGCCCCGGTACACGAGCCGGGCCGCCCGCACGGTCGGGCTTTCGATGACGACGGACTCGCCCGCCCGGTAGGACAGACCCTCCAGCGTCGGGAAGTCGGCAAGCTCGCTCCGGAGCGGAGGCACCGGGCTCGTCGTGGCACATCCGATGGTCAGGAGGACCGCGAGGATCGTGCTGGCGTGCAGTATGGTCTTCATGGCCGGGAGGATACCAGGCGCGTCGCCCGGCCGCCAAGAAAATTTCGTCCGGCGGGATGTCGCGCCGGCCGTCCGGCACAGTGGGTCACATGAAAAGACCGCTCGCCGCCATCGCGTTGCCCGTTCGTCGCCTTCTTCACGGCGCTGCGGAGCGCCGGGATCCCCCCCACGGCGATTCCGCCCATGTCGTCCAGCCTTGCCGAAGGCGAACTGGCGAGCCTGCCGACCGCGGGGATGGCGGGCGACTACGCCGCCTGGAACTACTCCGAGAGTATCGACAGCGGGGTGACCGAACGGTTCGTGTAATCCCGCCCCCCTCGCGCATCGGCGCGCCCGGATCCCTACGGACGGCGCGTCCAGCCCCGCCCTTTCATGCAGGTCCAGTAGACGTCCTCCTGGCTGAGCGCCGGCCGCCGGCCCCCGATGCCCAGCGCCGGGACCCCGCCCGCGCCCGGGCCGGGCGCCTCGCGCCGGCACTCGGCGTCGTCCCGCTGGAAGTCGGTCCCCGCGGTACCCGGCTTGACCCAGACGGGCTCCGGCGAAGACGCGCAGCCACCGACCAGGAGCGCCACAGCGAGGGTGACGCCCGCTCGGCGCGGCGCCGTCCGACGCCTCATGGCTCCCGCTGCTGCCCGCACCTCGGCGTGGCCCAGTGCGGTCCCCCGCGCGTCACCCGAGGACCTCCGGGATCCGGCGTCAGGTCCGCGCGAGGTCGCTGCCGAAGAGCGTGGACCGCCCGGCCAGGTGCTCGAGCGCCTCGCTCCACGCCCGCGCCTCCTCCGGATTCGGCGGCTCCCCGCTCCGGTAGTCCTGCTTTGCGATGAACGCCGCCGAGCTGCCGCGCAGCCGGGCGAGCCGTGGTGCGATCGCCTGCTGGAGCGACGCCAGGCGCGCTGCGTCCGGGACGAGCCCCTGGAGGCGGCGGAGGTGCGGCCGGCAGGGAAGCCCCGGGCCGGCGGCGAGCGCCCGGCGGAGCGTCGCCGTCGTGGCCAGATCGACAAGCGCCGTCAGATACTCGTCGGCCCGCCTCCGGAGCGCCCCGCACGCTGGACAGGCCGCGCGGACGACCAGTCCGCTGCGGAGCAGGTCCTCGGCAATGAGGGCGACGGAGAGAATCCCGTCCGCCACCGCGCGCACGAGACCCGTGTGCCAGGCGCAGAACCCCCCGGCCCGTCTGAGGGCAGCACGCCCCACCGGGTCCATCGTCTGCTCCCGCAAGAACGCCGCGAGGTCGGACCGCGCGTCGGCCTCCAGGCACCGGCAGACGGGACACCCGGGCTCAGCCAGGGCCACCACCAGGCGCTCGGCGGCGGTCGACGGGGCGCGGGCGGCCCCCCGCCTGCTGCCCACGACCACGGCTCAGGCGGCCAGCCGCCGCACGGGGTTCTCCAGGGTGCCGATGGGCTCAATCATGATCCGGACGACGTCCCCCGGCTGGAGCGCCCGCTCGTCCGGCACGAGGATGCCGGTCCCGGTGGACAGGACCGTGCCCGGCGGGACGGGATTGTACCGCGTGAGCCAATCGACGAGCTCCTCACAGCGCCGCTTCATATCGCGCGTGCTCGCCTGACCCTCGTAGAGCCGCCGTCCCTGCCGCTCGATCACGCACCGGATCGCCAGGGCGTGCGGGTCGGGGACCGTGGCGGGGGTGGCGATCACCGGGCCGAAGGCGAAGCTCCCTTCGAAGATCTTCGACTGGGGCAGGAAGAGCGGGTTCTCGCGCTCGATGTCCCACGCCGACAGGTCGTTGCCAACCGTGTACCCGACGATGCGTCCGCCGACGCCGATCACGCACGCGAGCTCCGCTTCCACCGCCGTCAGCTTCGAGTCGCCGCGCAGTCCGATCGGCCCATGCGGGCCGGCGCACCGCGACGCCGTCCCCTTGAAAAAGAGCTCCGGCCGCGCGGACGCGTAGACGTAATCGTAGATCCCCGCCACGCGGCCCGTGTGGTCGGTCTCGTGCTCGGCGTAGTACTCGGCGCTCCGCCGGTACGTGATCCCGGCACCCCAGACCTCCGGCGGGTCGAGCGGCACGAGGAGTCCCGGCCGCCGGGCGCCCGGGGCGCGATCGAGCCCGCGCCATGGGTAGCGGGGCCGGCGGGGCGCCCGTGCGAGCCGCCGGGCCAGGCGCTCGATGCCGGCCGCGGTGCGGCCCCGCAGCAGGAGGTCGAGCACCGAGCTCACGCCCTCTGACCGCGCGGTGATGTCGATGACCTCGTCCCCGTCGAGGACGCCGACCCGCCGGCCAGCCGCTGGGATCTGGAACTGACAGAGCCTCATCGCTGTGCCTCCATCCGGACGGCTGCCGTCCGCCCCGAGTGCGACGCGGCCGGACGAGCCCGGCGGCGCGGCAACGGGCCTCTCAGACGCGCCCGGCGCCCATCCCGGGCCACTCCGGGCCGAGCGTGTGCGGGAGCCTCAGTCGATCCAGGACCCGCGCGACCGTGTGGTTGACGAGGTCGTCGATCCCCTTCGGCCGGTGGGAGAAGGCCGGCAGGGGGGGCAACACCACGGCGCCCATCTCGGCGAGCGCGACCAGCGTGCGAAGATGCCCGACGTGCAGCGGGGTCTCGCGCACGAGCAGGATGAGCGGGCGGCCTTCCTTGAGCGTCACGTCCGCGGCACGCGTGATGAGGTTCCCCGTCACCCCGGTCGCGATCGCCGCAGCGGTGCGGATCGAACACGGCGCGACGACCATGCCCGCCGTCCGGAACGAGCCCGAGGCGATCGAGGCGCCGATGTCCCGGACGTCGTGGACGACCCGGGCGAGGCGCTCGACGTCCCGCACCGAATAGTCCGTCTCCTCGATGAGCGTCCGCTTGGCCGGATTCGAGACCACCAGGTGGGTCTCCACCCCCGGCACCGCCCCCAGCGCCTCGAGCAGCCGGACGCCGTAGATCACGCCGGTCGCGCCGGTCAACGCGACGACGAGCCGGGTCGGCGGGGGCGGGGTGTCGGCCATCGGCGGCGCGGGCCTACGGCAGCCGGAAGCGGCGCCGGTAGACCTCCTCGCGGGTCTTCTGGTAAAGGATCTCCCACTCCGGGCTGCCTTCCGGCGCAGGCCGCGCGTAGCTCGCGAGGATCTTCCGCACCTCGGCGTCGATCGACTCCTCCACCCGTGTCTCGTCGGACAGGGTCCGCATGATCTCCGTGCGGATGTCGTCGGCCGGCTTGTGCGCCACGATGCCTTCGGTCGCCAAGAGTTCCTCGGTCATCCGGGCCGCGAGATAGAAGATCCGCTCCCGACTGAACTTCACAGGACGAATCCCCGATCCCGGGCCAGCTTCTGCTTGGTCTTGCTGAAGAGCTGGCGGTAGTCGAGCCCCTTCTCCCGGATGTCGCGCGCGTAGCTCTGGAGCAGCTGGCGGGTTTCGGTGTCGATCTGGTCCTCGGTCTGGAGGTTCTCGAGGATCAGCTTCTGGAACGCCGCGCGCACCCGCGCCTCGCCCTTGATCTCGACGAGCCGCCGCGTGAGGAGCCGCTTGAGGATCGCGTCGCTGACCCGCGCGGCGATCTCCTCGCGGCGGCGCATGTCAGGCGTCAGGCGAGAGCAGGAAGCCGAACGGCTCGGGCCCCCCCTCGTTCCACTCGACCAGGGGGGTCTGGTCCTCCCGCGCTCCCTCCACCCGCCACGACTCGGGAACCCGAAAGGGCACCGGGCGGCAGGTGAAGCCCTCCCCGTCGTGGTAGTAGAGCCACCCGGTCCGGCGCCAGCCGATCCCCCGGACCTCGTAGCGGACGCGGCGCGCTTCGAGGTCGAAGACGGCCAGGCCGTGGCTCCCGGGCGCCTCCGAGTAGCGACGGTCCAAGCCGAGCCGCCGCACGGCGCCCAGCAGTCCTTCATAGGCGTAACGCGAAAACGGGTGCCCGCAAAAGAACCGCTGCGCGGCGAAGAGCAGGTCGGCGATCGTCTCCGGCTCTGCCTCCAGCGCCGCCATTAGCGCCGGCGCGCGCCACGGCCGAGCCAGCCCGCTCACCCGCCGCACCTTGTCCCGCAGACAAATCCGCGCAAGGCCGACAACTCCCATCGCTGGCGCCCAAAACTCGGTTTGAGCCTACAACTCGGAGGAACGGGGTGTCAAGCAGAGCAGCCGCGGGAAGGCCCTTCCGACCCGCCACGCTGCGGTCAGCGGCCCGACTGCCGAGCGGCGACCTGAAGGCGGGCCTGGGCCCGTGCGAGGGCGGCGCGCGCGCGCGGGTAGTCGACCTCCTGGGTGCCGCGCTCGCTGAGCAGGCCCTCGGCCCGGTCGCGCGCCGCGCGGGCGCGCGCCGTGTCGATCTCCTCGGGGCGCTCGGCCGTCTCGGAGAGGACCGTCACGTGGTCCGGCCCGACCTCCGCGAACCCCCCGTTGACCGCGAGGTAGTGCTCGGCGCGGCCGGCCCGGTACATCACCTCGCCCACCCCCACCAGCGCGAGCAAGGGGGCGTGCCCCGGCAGGACGCCGAAGTAGCCCTCGACCCCGGGGATCACCACCTCGTCGGCCGGCTCGGAGACGACGAGGCGGGTCGGGGTCGCGAGCTCGAGCCGCAGCCGCTCTGCCACGATCCCGCCGCTCCCCAAGCCTATTCGCGGAGGCGCTTGGCGCGCTCGACCGCCTCGTCGAGCGTGCCAACCATATAGAACGCCTGCTCCGGGAGGTCGTCGTGCTTGCCGTCCACGATCTCCCGGAATCCGCGGATCGTGTCCGCGAGGGCGACGTACTTCCCTGGCTGTCCCGTGAACGCCTCGGCCACGAAGAACGGCTGCGACAGGAACCGCTGGATCTTTCGGGCGCGCGCCACGATGAGCTTGTCGTCCTCCGACAGCTCCTCCAGCCCGAGAATGGCGATGATGTCCTGCAGGTCCTTGTACCGCTGGAGGATGTTCTGCACCGCCCGCGCCGTCTGATAGTGCTCCCCGCCGAGCACCCGGGCGTCGAGGATGCGCGACGTCGAGGCGAGGGGGTCCACGGCGGGGTAGATCCCCAGCTCGGCGATCTGGCGGGAGAGGACCGTGGTCGCGTCGAGGTGCGCGAACGCCGTGGCGGGGGCCGGGTCGGTGATGTCGTCGGCGGGGACGTAGATCGCCTGCACCGACGTGATGGACCCGCGCTGGGTCGAGGTGATGCGCTCCTGCAGGGCCCCCATCTCCGTGCCGAGGGTCGGCTGGTAGCCCACCGCGGACGGCATGCGCCCCAGCAGCGCCGAGACCTCGGAGCCCGCCTGCGTGAAGCGGAAGATGTTGTCGATGAAGAGGAGGACGTCCTGCCCCTCCTCATCCCGGAAGTACTCGGCGACGGTCAGCGCCGTGAGCCCCACGCGGAGGCGTGCCCCGGGCGGTTCCGTCATCTGGCCGTAGATGAGGGCGGTCTTGTCGATGACCCCCGACTCCTTCATCTCGAGCCAGAGGTCGTTCCCCTCGCGCGTCCGCTCACCCACCCCGCCGAACACGGAGATCCCGCCGTGGTGCTTGGCGATGTTGTGGATCAGCTCCATGATGATGACGGTCTTGCCGACCCCGGCGCCGCCGAAGAGGCCCGTCTTTCCGCCGCGCGTGTACGGCTCCAGGAGGTCGACGACCTTGATCCCCGTCTCGAGCATCTGGACCGAGGTCGACTGCTCCTCGAGCGACGGGGCCGGACGGTGGATCGGATAGGTCTTCTCGGCCTCGATCGGACCCTGCTTGTCCACCGGCTCCCCGACGATGTTGAGGATGCGGCCGAGCGTGCCCTTGCCGACCGGCACCGAGATCGGCTGCCCGGTGTCCACGACCTTGGAGCCGCGCACCAGCCCGTCGGTTGACGCCATCGCGACCGCCCGCACGGTGGACTCCCCGAGATGCTGCGCAACCTCCAGGACGAGCTTCTGGCTGTACGAGAAGATGTCCTTGATCTGAACGCTCGGCACCTCGAGGGCGCTGTAGATGGCGGGGAGCTGCCCGGGCTCGAATTCGACATCGACGACCGGGCCGATGACCTGGACGATCCGGCCTTCGTTCATCCCTTGACTCCTTCGGGTCACGCTTCGGCGCTCGTTCGCAGCGCCTCGGCACCGCCCACGATGTCGAGGAGTTCCTTCGTGATGCGTTCCTGGCGTGCCTTGTTGTACTGGATCGTGAGGAGCTCGATCATTTCCTGCGCATTCTTCGTCGCCGCTTCCATCGCGGTCATCCGCGCGCCGTGCTCCGCCGCGGCCGACTCGAGCAGTGCGCGGTAGAGCTGGACCTCGACGTGCCGCGGCAGGAGCGCGGCGAGGATCGTGGTCGCGTCCGGCTCGTAGAGGTACTCCCCCCCGCTCGGCTCGGTGTCCCCTCGCGTTCCCGGCGGCTCGATCGGGAGCAGCCGCTGCAGGACGATCCGCTGGACCGCGACCGAGCGGAACTCGTTGAAGACGAGCCAGACCTCGTCCACCTCGTCCTCGAGGTAGGCCCGCATGGGGTCGGCCGCGAGCTCGCGGGCCTGGGCAAACGTGAGCCGGTCGAGCAGCCCGATCCGCTCGGCCCGAATCTTCCACGGCCGGCGCCGGTAGAAATCCCGCGCCTTCCGGCCCACCGCGATCAGGCTCGCGGCCCCGTCCCCGCTGGCCCGAAGCGCCTCGACGGAGCGCCGGAGGATGTTGGCGTTGAAGGCCCCGCAGAGCCCCTTGTCGGCGGTGACGACGACGAAGAGCTTGCGGCTGCCGGCGCGCCGCGCGAGCAGCGGGTGCTTGTCCTCGCCCAGCGCCCGCGCCAGGCTTCCCACGAGGTCGGCCATCTTGAAGGCGTACGGGCGCGCCGCGAGGATCCGCTCCTGGGCCCGGCGGAGCTTCGCCGCCGCGACGAGCTTCATCGCGCGCGTGATTTTCTGCGTCGACTGAACGGAGCGAATCCGCCGGCGGATGTCCCGGAGGGTCGCCACGCCGCTCTCTCAGGCCGCCTTGATCCCCCGGGCCGCCTTGAACTCCGCCTTCGCGGCTCGGATCAACTCATCCATCTGCTGGCGCAGCGTGTCCGACAGCTCCTTCTTCTCCCGGATCTCGGCGAGCGCCTGGGCCCCGCGCGCGTCCGCATACTGGTAGAGCGCCTGCTCGAAAGACTCAAGCGCCTCGCCTGGCAACTCGTCCAGGTGGCCCTGCGTTCCCGCGTAGATGATCAGGACCTGCTTCTCCACCGGGAGGGGAACGTACTGCCCCTGCTTGAGGACCTCGACCATCCGCTGGCCCCGCGCGAGCTGCGCCTGGGTCGCCTTGTCCAGCTCCGAGCCGAACTGGGCGAACGCCGCCAGCTCGCGGTACTGCGCGAGATCCAGCCGGAGCCGGCCGGCGATCTGGCGCATCGCCCTGATCTGCGCCGAGCCGCCGACCCGAGACACCGAGAGGCCGACGTTGATCGCGGGCCGGATGCCCGCGTAGAACAGGTCCGTCTCGAGGTAGATCTGGCCGTCGGTGATCGAGATCACGTTGGTCGGGATGTAGGCCGCGACGTCGCCGAGCTGGGTCTCGATGATCGGGAGCGCGGTGAGCGAGCCGCCCCCGAGTTCGTCGTTGAGCTTGGCCGCGCGCTCGAGCAGGCGCGAGTGGAGGTAGAAGACGTCGCCCGGATACGCTTCGCGCCCCGGCGGGCGCCGGAGGAGGAGCGAGAGCTGGCGGTAGGCCTGCGCATGCTTGGAGAGGTCGTCGTAGATGCAGAGGGCGTGGCGGCCGGAGTCGCGGAAGTACTCGCCCATCGTCACGCCCCCGTACGGCGCCAGGTACTGGAGCGGCGCGGGATCGGAGGCCGTCGCCGAGACCACCGTCGTGTAGGCCATCGCGCCGGCATCTTCGAACACCTTGACGACCTGGGCCACGGTGGAGCGCTTCTGGCCGATGGCGACGTAGAAGCAGTACACGTCCTGCCCCTTCTGGTTCAGGATCGCGTCCGCCGCGATCGCCGTCTTCCCGGTCTGGCGGTCGCCGATGATGAGCTCGCGCTGGCCGCGGCCGATCGGGATCATCGCGTCGATCGCCTTGAGCCCGGTCTGGAGCGGCTCCTTCACCGGCCGCCGGTCCACCACCCCCGGCGCGTAGCGCTCGATCGGACGGAACTCCTTCGCGGGGATGGGGCCCTTGCCGTCGATCGGCTGGCCCAGGGCGTTGACCACCCGCCCGATGAGGGCTTCCCCCACCGGCACCTGGGCGATCCGGCCCGTGCGCTTGACGATGTCGCCCTCGCGGATGGCGCGGTCCTCGCCGAGCAGCACCGCGCCGACGTTGTCCTCCTCGAGGTTCAGCACCAAGCCCATCACGTCGCCGGGGAACTGGAGCAGCTCGCCCGCCATGGCCTGTTCGAGGCCGTAGACGCGCGCGATCCCGTCGCCGACCTCGATGACCCTGCCCGTCTCCGTGAGATCGGCCTCCCCCTCGAACCCCTGGATCTGGCGTCGGATGATCTCGCTGATCTCGCCGGCCTTGATCATGCTGAACCCCCGGAATCTCTACTCATGTGCTCGCGCAGCGCCCTGAGTTCTCCCGCGATGCTCGCGTCCAGTAGCCGGCTCCCGACCTCGGCGACGAAGCCGCCCACCAGCGCGGGATCCACCGCCGTCTCCAGCAGCACGACCTTCCCGAGCCGGCGGCCCAGCCGCCCTCGGATCGCCGCGCGCTCGGCTTCGCCCAGCGGCGCCGCGCTCCGGACCCGCGCCCGGACCCGCCCCGCCGCCTCGTCCACCAGCGCCTGATAGGCCACGAGGATGTCGGGCAGCAAGGCCAGCCGGCGCCGCTGCGCGACCAGCGCCAGAAAGTTCCGCGTCAGCGGCGAGAACTGGAGCCGCTCCGCGACCGTCGTGACGATGGCCCGCTTGGTGGCGGCTTTCACCCAAGGCGGCAGGAGCGCGTCCCGGAGCATCGCTTCGTCCGCGAGCAGCCGGTCGAACGTCGCCAGCTCCCGCGCGACCGGCTCGAGCCGCGCCTCCTCGCGCGCCAGCGCCCACAGCGCCTTCGCGTAGCGTCGCGCGACCGCTGTGCCGCGCCTCATCTGCCGGTACCGGCTCGCGCGCCCGCCGCCGGCCTCGAGCGTCTCACCTCGCGTCGAGTCGCGCGAGGGCTTCGCGGACGAGCCGCTGATGGTCTTCGTCCCGCAGACTCTTCTGGATGAGACGCTCGGCGATCTCGATGGCGAGCGTCCCCACCTCCGCCCGCAACTCCGCCTTGGCGCGGCGCACGTCCTGGGCGATCTGGGCGCGGGCACCCTCGAGGAGCCGCGTCGCTTCCTGGCGCGCCTCCGCGGCGAGGCGCTCGCGGGTTTCCGCGGCCTCGCGTAACGCCCGTTCGCGAACCTCCTGGGCCTCGGCGTGCGCGGCGGCGAGCCGGGCCTCGAACTCGGCGAGCTGTCGCTGCGCCGCTTCGCGCGCGGCCTGGGCCTCGGCCAGCTGCTGCTTGATCGCCGCCGAGCGTGCCTCGAGCGTGGCCACGAGCGGCTTGTAGGCGAAGCGGTAGAGGACGACCATGAGGATCAGGAAGTTGAGGACCTGAACGAGAAGGGAGCCATTGAGCGCGATGAGCCCCCCGCCGCCGCCCGCCTCCGCGGCCAGCGCGAGGGTCGGGCCGGCGAGCGCCGCCGGGATCCCTCCGATCGCGGTCAGCGCGGTCGCTCTCCGCCAGCACGCGAGGCCTCGGACGCGACGGGACCGGCGCGGGCTTCGTGTCATGCAAACCTCGTGGGCGGGATCGCTGTTGTGAAAAAAGGGGCAAGCAGCCTTCTAGCAGATACCACGCGTCTTCTCGCCGTGTCAAGCGGCGCGGGCGATGATGCCGCCGCCGACGACGAGCTCGCCCTGGTAGAAGACCACCGACTGGCCCGGCGTCGCGGCACGCTGCGGGACCGCGAAGCGGACCTCCACCTCGCCCGGCCCGCGCGGCAGCACGCGGGCCGGGACCAGGGGCGCGTTGTGGCGGATCCGCACCTCGACCCCCAGGGGCTCGTCGAGCGTCTCGCGCGCGATCAGGTTGACATCGGTCGCGATGAGCCCGCCCGCCTCGAGGGCCTCGCGGGGTCCGACGACGACGGCGTTCCGCGCCGGATCGAGCCGGAGCACATAGCGCGCGGCCACGCCCAGCGTGGGCCCGAGGCCCTTGCGCTGGCCGATCGTGTACGCGCCCAGCCCGACGTGCACCCCCATCTCGCGTCCGGCCTCGTCCAGGATCGGGCCGGGCCGAAAGGCCTCGGGGGCCCGCACGCGAAGGAACTCGCGGTAATCGCCGGCGATGAAGCAGAGCTCCTGGCTCTCCGGCGTCTCCGCCGTCGCGAGACCGAGCGCGCGCGCCCGTGCGCGCACCTCGGGCTTCGTCAGCTCCCCGATCGGGAAGATCGCCCGGGCGAGCTGCGCCTGGCTGAGCGGCCAGAGAAAGTAGCTCTGATCCTTCGCCCGGTCGCGTCCCCGGAAGAGCAGCCTGCGGCCGCTCTCCGGGTCGCGCCCGAGACGGGCGTAGTGCCCAGTCGCGACGGCGTCCGCCTCCCACGCCAGCGCCCGGCGCAGGAGCGTCCCGAACTTCACCTCGCGGTTACAGACGACGCACGGGCTCGGCGTCCGGCCCACCCGATATTCCCGGACGAAGTCCGCGATGACCAGC
>CAZDYT010000065.1:0-11504 GCA_964509395.1 uncultured bacterium | reverse complement strand
GCCGACGGACCAGGTGGGGCTCGGGCCGCGGCTCCAGGGCAAGGTCGCGTTCATCACGGGGGCGGGCATGGGCATGGGCCGCGAGGCCGCCGTCCTCTTCGCCCGGCACGGCGCGAAGGTCGGCGTGGCCGACATCAACAAGGCGGCCGCCGAGGGAACGGTCTCGCTCGCCGAGGAGGTCGGCGGAGAAGCCCTCGCCGTCATCGGGGACGTGGCGGTCGAGGCCGACGTCGAGCGCATGATCGCCGAGACGGCGCGGCGGTTCCAGGCGCTCCACATCCTCTACAACAACGCCGGCGTCCTATGGAAGGACAGCGACCGCTCCGTCCTGGAGACCGAGGATGCGTCGTGGGAGCGCGTCATGGCCATCAACCTCAAGTCGGTCTTCTGGGTGACGAAGTACGGCATTCCCCACCTCCAGGCGGCCGGCGGCGGCTCCATCATCAACGTCGGGTCTGTCTCCGCGCTGGCGGGCTTCACCCGGGCTCAAGACGCCTACACCGCCGCGAAGGGCGCCCTGATCTCGCTGACCAGGTCGCTGGCCATCCAGTTCGCCAGGGACCGGATCCGGTGCAACATCATCCATCCGGGCATCGTGGACACGCCGCTCCAGGCGCCCTACCTGACCCCCGAGCGCCGCCGGGAGTTCGAGAGCGGCATCCCGCTCGGGCGCATCGCCCACCCCCGAGAGATCGCGTTCGCCGCGCTCTTCCTCGCGTCGGACGAATCGTCCTTCATGACCGGTGCGGAGCTGGTCGTCGACGGCGGCTTCATCGCCGGATGACGGCGATGCGAAGACTGCATGGCGCGACGGTGCCGGCCGCCGGGACGCGCGGAAGTGGGGTAGAATGAGGCACCCGGGTCGCCCCGGGGAGGCGGTCGAGGGGCGCGGGTGCCGGCGGAACTCTCACCGAGAGAGGAGGAGGCGATGAAGCATCGGGATTTCCGGAGGGTCTGCACCGTCCTGCTGGCCGTGGCCGGCGTGCTTGCCGCGAGTCCGGCCTCCGCGAGAACCGACCTTCTGGTCTATACGGCCGTCGAGGCCGACGAGCTCGCGAAGTTCAAGAAGGCGATCGAGGCGGCGGTGCCGGAGGTGAGCATTCGCTGGGTCCGCGACTCGACCGGCGTCATCACCTCCAAGCTGCTCGCGGAGAAGGACAACCCCCAGGCCGACATGGTATGGGGGCAGGCCGCGAGCAACCTGGTCCTGCTCGCCAACCAGGGGTACTTCCAGCCGTACGCGCCCAAGGGCGTGGAGAAGCTCGACAAGAAGTTCTACGACCCCAAGAACAGCCCGCCCTTGTGGGTCGGCCAGCGGGCGTACGGAGCCGCCGTCTGCTACAACACCGTCGAAGGCGAGAAGAAGAAGCTGCCCGTGCCGGCCTCGTGGAACGATCTGACGAAGCCCGTCTACAGAGGCCATGTCATCATGCCGAATCCGAACTCCTCGGGCACGGGGTTCCTCGACGTCTCGAGCTGGATTCAGATCTGGGGCGATGGGGCCGCCTGGAAGTTCATGGACGCGCTGCACGAAAACATCGCGCGCTACGTCCACTCCGGCTCCGCGCCGTGCAAGCTCGCCGCCGCCGGCGAGATCCCGATCGGGATCTCGTTCGCCTACCGCGTGGTCAAGTCGATCGAGGAGGGGGCGCCGCTGAAGCTCATCCTGCCGTCCGAGGGGCTCGGCTGGGAGGTCGAGGCCTTCGCCGTCGTCAGGAACACGAAGAAGGTCGAGCTCGTTCGGAAGGTCGCCGACTGGTCGATCTCGCCGGAGGCCATGAAGCTCTACGCGCCGGGGTACGAAGCCGTGGCTTTGCCGGGCGTCCCGAACCCGACGAAAGAGCTCGAGGGTGTCAAGGAGCGCTTCATCAAGAACGACTTCGCCTGGGCGGCGGACAATCGCATCCGCATCCTGGACGAGTGGCGGAAGCGCTACGACGCCAAGACCGAGCCGAAGAAGTAGCCGCCGTCGCCTCCGCAGGATCCCGATACCGGCGCGCCCCTGCCGCGCCCTGGGGGCGGCAGGGGTGTCCGGTTCCGGGGAGGGACCCGTGATGGCGGTCTTGTCCGGGAACTGCGCATCCGCGCGCCTGCACGCCTGAGGGGAGGCCCGTCGTGGCCGACGCGCTGCAGGTGCTCGCGGCTGCTCCCGTCGTCAGGCCGAAGGTCGGCGCCGACAACTGGATCATGCGGGCGGCCCTTGCCGCGCTCGGCGCTTTTCTGCTCGTCGCGGTCGTCCTGCCGCTTTACGCGCTCCTGTCCCGGAGCTTCCAGGACGCTGACGGGGCGTTCGTCGCGCTCGCCAACTACCGGGGTTTCCTCGCCACCCCGGCGCTGTCGCAGTCGATCGAGCACAGCTTCACCGTGGCCTTCGCCAGCACGGCCGTCACGCTGGCGCTCGCGTTCGCGTACGCGTACGGCCTGACCCGGTCGTGCATCCCCTTCAAGCCCCTGTTCAAGGGCGTCGCGCTGATCCCGATCCTCATGCCGTCCCTCTTGCCGGCGATCTCGCTCGTGTACCTCTTCGGGAACCAGGGCATCCTCAAAAGCTGGCTGATGGGCGCCTCGATCTATGGACCGATCGGGATCGTCCTCGGCGAGGTGTTCTACGTCTTTCCACACGCGCTGATGATCCTTTTGATCGCCCTGGCGACGAGCGACGCGCGCGTCTACGAAGCCGCGGAATCGCTGCGCGCAAGCAAGCTCCGCATCTTCTTCACGGTCACGCTGCCGAGCGTCCGGTATGGGCTGGTGTCGACGTTCTTCGCGGTGTTCACGCTGGTCATCACCGACTTCGGGGTGCCGAAGGTGATCGGCGGCCAGTACAACGTCCTCGCCACCGACGTCTACAAGCAGGTCGTGGGCCGCCAGGACTTCCAGATGGGGGCCGTCGTCAGCATGATGCTGCTCGTGCCGGCGGCGATCGCCTTCCTGGCTGACCGCGTCGCGCAGCGCCGACAGGTGGCCTTGCTGACGACCCGCTCCGTCCCCTACCAGCCCAAGCCGGTGCGGGGGCGGGATACGGTCCTGTTCGGATTCTGCGCGCTCGTCAGCCTGGGCATCCTCGCCGTCCTCGGGATGGCGGCCTTCGCCTCGTTCGTCCGGCTCTGGCCCTACAACCTGGCGCTTTCGACCTACCACTACAACTTCGACCTGCGCGACGGCGGGAGCTGGGCCTCGTACCGCAACTCCGTCGAGATGGCGGCGTGGACGGCGGTCGTCGGGACCGCGGTCGTCTTCGGCGGGGCGTACCTGGTGGAGAAGACGAAGGGCGTACGACTGGCCCGCGCCGCCGTCCAGCTCCTCTGCATGGTGCCGATGGCGGTCCCGGGTCTATCGCTGGGGCTCGCCTACATCTTCTTCTTCAACGCGCCGGGCAACCCGCTGAACGTGCTCTACCACACGATGGCGGTCCTGGTCATCTGCACGATCGCCCACTTCTACACGGTCCCCCACCTGACCGCGCTGACGGTGCTCAAGCAGATGGACCCCGAGTTCGAGGCCGTCTCGGCCTCGCTCAAGGTCCCGTTCTACAAGACGTTCTGGCGCGTCACCGTGCCGGTGTGCCTGCCCGCGATCCTGGACCTCAGCCTGTACCTGTTCCTGAACGCCATGACGACGGTGTCCGCGGTCGTGTTCCTGTACTCCCCCGACACCACGCTGGCCTCGGTCGCGGTCCTCAACATGGACGACGCCGGCGAGACCGCCTCGGCCGCGGCCATGGGAATGATGATCGTCTACACCTCGATCGCCGTGCGCGTGTTGCACGCGCTCGGCACCCGGACCATCGCCCGGCGCGCCCAGGCCTGGCGCCGGCGCTGACGCGGCCCGCGGTCCCGCCGGGCTGCCGCCGCACCTCCTCAGGAGAGGTCCGGGAGGGGCCGTCGAGGCCCCCTCCCGTTGGCCTCAGGCCGTGCGCGGGATCCAGTGGACGCGCCGCGGGAGTGCGAGCGACACGGCCGCCCCCTCGCGCAGGGGCTCGCGGCGCTGCGGGTCGAACTGGTCCACGAGCAGGTGCTCGCCTCGGGCCCGCACCGTGTAGCGGACCACGGCGCCGACGTACGTCGCCGACACCACCTCACCGGCGACGGCCCCGACGCCCGCGGGCAGGAGGTCGATCGACTCGGGTCGGAGGATCACCCAGACCGGGCCTTCGAGCTGCGACCCGGCGCCGGGCGCCACCTCGAACTCGCCGAGACCGGTCCTGGCCACGGCGGGCGCGGAGTCCTGGCCGGCGCGGCCGAGGGTCGCGGCGACGAAGTTCGCCTGCCCGACGAAGCGCGCCACGAACTCCGTGGCCGGGTGCTCGTAGATCTCCTGGGGTGTCCCCGCCTGCTCGATCCGCCCACCGCGCACGACCAGGATGCGATCGGAGATCGCCATCGCCTCCTCCTGGTCGTGGGTCACGAAGATGATGGTCAGCGCGAGGGTGCGCTGAAGGCGCCGCAGCTCGTCGCGCATCGCGAGCCGGAGGTGCGCATCGAGGTTCGAGAGGGGCTCGTCCAGCAGCAGTACCTTGGGCCGCAGGATCAGCGCGCGCGCCAGCGCGACGCGCTGCTGCTGGCCGCCGGAGAGCTGGCTGGGGCGCCGATCCCCGAGCCCCTGGAGCTGGACGACCGCGAGCATCTCCGTCACGCGCCGCCGGACCTCGTCGCGCGGCGAGCGGCGGATCCGCAGTCCATACGCGATGTTCTCGAACACCGAGAGGTGGGGAAACAGCGCGTAGTTCTGGAAGACCATCCCCGTGGCGCGGCGGTTCGGCGGATGGCGGTTGACCACTTCGCCGTCGAGGATGATGCGGCCCGAGTCCGGCTCGACGAAGCCGCCCACGAGCCGGAGCAGGGTCGTCTTGCCGCACCCGGAAGGGCCGACGAAGGTCACGAGGGCGCCGCGAGGCACCTCCGCCGAGACCTCCTGGACCGCCACCGTGTCGCCGTAGCGCTTCGTGACGGCGTCCAGCACGAGGATCGGTCGCGGGTCCACGCGCTCAGGCCCCGCCGAGGACGAGCCCGGTCCGCCGGGCGATGACCTTGAGGAGGCCGAGGCAGGCGAGGACCATCGCGATGAGCACGACGGCGAGCGCGCAGGCCAGTCCGATCGCGCCGGTCTCGGCGAGGTTCAGGATGTACACGGCGGCGAGATTCATGCCGGGGGCGATCAGGAAGACGACCGCGGAGACGGTGATCATCCCGACCATGAGCGTGTACACGAAGCCGGCCACGAACGCGGAGCCCATCAGGGGGACGACGACCCGGCGGAACGTCGCGAGGAGCCCGGCCCCGAGCGCCCGCGAGGCCTCCTCGATGCTCGGGTCGAGCTGGTAGAGCTTCGAAATCCCGGCCTCCATCCCGACCGACAGTTCGCGGAAGGCGGTGTTCAGGATCAGGATCAACAGGCTCCCGGTCAGGACGAGCGGCGGCGTGTTGAAGAGCAGGATGTAGCCCAGGCCCATGACGGTGCCCGGCACGGCGAGCCCGAACAGGGCGGCGAATTCCAGCGCCGTCCGCCCCGGCACGCGGCGACGCGTGATGAGGTAGGCGAGCACGAGCCCCAGCGTGGCCGCGATCGTCGCGGCGCCCACGGCCATCTTGAGCGAGGTCGTGATGGCGGCCCAGCCGATGGGGCTCCGGAAATGCTCGAGCGTGAACCGGTTGCGGATCAGGAGCACCTCGGTGAAAGCGCCCATGACGATGAGTCCGAACGTCGTGGCGATGACGAGGCCGGTCGCCAGGCAAACCGCGAGCAGCGGCCAGCGCAGCACGGGACCCAGCGCCTGGCGGGTCGCGACGGTGGGGGTGCCCGTGATCGTGGTAAACGCTCGGCCGCGGAGGAAGACGTGGTGGACGGCGAAGACGCCCAGGGCGGGCAGGAGCAGGAAGACGGCGAGGACCGAGGCCATCGGCGCGTTCTGCTCGCCGATGAGGAGGAGGTACGCGTCGGTCGCGAGGAACCCCCGCCCGCCGCCGATCAGCATCGGGTTCCCGAAGTCCGCGAGCGACATGATGAAGACGAGGAGCGCCGCCTTTGCGAGACCGGGCGTGGCCAGCGGGAGCGTCACGGTCCGGAGCACGGTCCACTGGTCCGCCCCCAGGTCGGTCGCCGCCTCCTCGAGGGTTCCGGAGAGGCTCACGAACACGTTCTCGACGACGAGGTACGCGAGCGGGAGGAACGAGATCGTCTGGGCGATCAGGACGCCGGCCCATCCCTTCACGTTGAAGTCGATGCCGAGCGCCTCGGCGATCAACCCGCGCCGACCGCCGAGGATGATGAGGGAGAGCGAGAAGATGAACGGCGGCGCCACGAGCGGGAGAAGGGCCAGCCAGCGGAGCGGGTGGCGGAGGGGGGACCGCGTACGCGTGCTGACGAGCGTGAAGGCCAGGCCGAGCGTGACCACGACGATCGTCGTCGCCGTCGCCAGGATCAGGCTGTTGAGGAGCGCCCGGTAGTAGAAGCGGTGGGCGAAGAAGTCGGCGTAGTTCCGGAGCGTGAACGCCCCCGCTCGGGTCTGGAAGGACTGGACGAGGACGACGCCGATCGGGAAGAGGACGAAGAGGATCAGGAGCAACGCCAGCGCCGTCGCGGCCACCAGCGTCACGGGCTCGCGGGCGGCCTGCCGGACATCCTCGACGAATCCGTCCCACGGTCGCCGGGCCATCGCGACCGTGCCAGGCACGACGGTACTCACCGGGCCACCCTCTACAGCCTCTGCGCCGTCAATCCTGGCGCTGGTCCCGGGTCGAGGCCCAAGCCGCGGTAGGGCGCAGGGCGGGTACCCGCGAAGCGGGCACCCGCAAGACGCGGCTACCCGGCCGAGGCGCAGGCCGTCTCCGTTGAGGCCCGCCGGCGCGGGTCGGGTACCCTCTGGGTGTGGCCGAAGGCCCTGGGTGGGACGACGCGTGCCGCCGCGTATCGGCCGGGCCGGTCATGCCGCCAGACGCGACCGCGCTCTCGCCCTCCGCCGGGGGACACGGGGCACGCGCTGGCCCGCCTCGTGACCATCCCCGAGGCGGAGCGAGGCCATCCGGCCTACTTCTGGAACCGGGTCTTCCAGGCCAGCATGACGCGGTCCTGCTCCTGGCCGGCGCGGGCCGCGTCGTACGGGAACAGCTTCGGCTCGAACGTGACCAGGGCCTCGACGCCCGGGCGCGTGACCTTGGAGCGGTGTGCGGCGCCGACCCGCATCCCGCGCTCCGAGCCGACATAGTCGACGACCTTCTTCGCCGCAGCGAGGTTCTTCGCCCCCTTGAAGATGGCGATGGAGTCGAGATCAAAGCCGACGCCCTCCTCGGGGATGATGAGCTCGAGCGGGTAGCCCTTCGCCTTCCGGCTGATGACGGCCTGGTCCCAGGTGATCGCGAGCGCGTACTGCCCGCGGCCCGCCTGCTCGGCCGGGGCCGATCCCGACTTCGTGTACTCGGCGACGTTCTTGTCCAGGCGGGTCAGGTACTCCCAGGCCCGGTCCTCGCCCCAGAGCTGTATCAGCGTCGCCACCACGAGGTACGCGGTACCGGAAGTCCCCGGATTCGGCATCACGACCTCACCCTTCCACCGCGGGTCGAGCAGGTCCGCCCACGTGCGCGGCTTCGGGAGTCCCTTCTTCTGCAGGATCTCCGTGTTCACGGCGATAGCGTTGAACCAGTAGGACCACCCATGCCAGTAGCCGTCGGGGTCCTTGAACCGGGCCGGGACGGCGTCCCACTCCTTCGCGCGGTAGGGCTCGAGGAGCCCCTCCCGCTTCGCGAGGAGCGCGTGGCTGTTCGGCATCCCCCACTGGAGGTCGGCCCCGATGTTTCCCTTCTCGGCGACCACGCGCGCGCGGAGCTCGTTCGAGGACATGCGGAGGACCTGGGCGTCGAGACCGGTAGCCGCCTTGAGATCGGCCACGAAGGCTTCCATCTCCTTCTCGTCGTTGTGGGTGTAGATCCGAACGGTGTCGGCCCCCGCGCTGGCGGGGAGCCAGAGGAGGGCCAGAACCAGAGCGAGCGTCACGGGGATGGTCGAGATCATCGGAATCCCTCCAGTGGTAAAGTCCCGTTCCTCAAGGCGGCCCCCCAACCGGTCCGGGAGCCGCGGCGCCGCCCAACCCGCGTGCCGGAAGCGGAACGCCATTCAGCATAGCGCGTCAGGCACCGGGAAGTCACTACCGTCTTCGGACCGCTCCGGGCCGGAATGCCCGGCCAGACGGGAAGGCCGGCGTCGACACCACGCGACGGTCCGGCGCCGCGCCGCACCGCCGGCTTGGCGGTGGCAACCGGGGTGGTTGTGTGGAAGAATAACGGCGCATGGGGTCCGCGGTCGAGTCCAGTCCCTACCTCCGGATCGAGCGCCTGACGAAGCGCTTCGGGAGCTTCACGGCGCTCAGCGAGATCTCGCTGGACATCAACGAGGGCGAGTTCGTCTGCTTCCTCGGCCCATCCGGCTGCGGCAAGACGACGCTCCTACGCGCCATTGCCGGCCTCGACATCCAGACGAGCGGCCGGGTCGAGCAGGCGGCCCGCGACATCTCGGCGCTGCCCCCGACCGCGCGGGATTTCGGGATCGTCTTCCAGTCGTACGCCCTGTTCCCGAACCTCACCGTGTGGAAGAATGTCGCGTACGGGCTCGAGAACGCGAAGATGAAGAAGGCCGACGTGACGACGCGGGTCCGGGAGCTGCTCGAGCTGGTCGGCCTCCAGGACCAGGGTCACAAGTACCCGGCGCAGCTCTCGGGCGGCCAGCAGCAGCGCGTGGCGCTCGCCCGAGCCCTGGCCACCTCGCCGGGCCTCCTCCTGCTCGACGAGCCGCTGTCGGCGCTCGACGCGAAGGTCCGGGTGTACTTGCGTCACGAGATCAAGCAGCTGCAGCGACGGCTCGGCGTGACCACCATCATGGTCACCCACGACCAGGAAGAAGCGCTCACCATGGCCGACCGGATCGTGGTGATGAACCATGGCGTCATCGAGCAGGTCGGGACCCCCCTCGAGGTCTATCGCGAGCCGGCCTCGGCGTTCGTCGCGGACTTCGTCGGCCTCATGAACTTCGTTCCCGGCACCATCATCGGGCCGGACGCGGTGCGCTGCGGTCAGCTCGAGCTCGCCTGTGAGGCCGGGGGGTTCGCGCGGGGGACCGGGGTGACCATCGCCATCCGCCCCGAGGACCTCGTCGTCCAGAACGTTCAGGGGAGCGAGCAGAACGCCTTCACGACGCGCATCGAGACGCTGGTGTTCCTCGGCTCGTTCTTCCGGGCGGATCTCGTCGGGGACGGGATGGGGGAGATGCGGCTGCGCGCCGATCTGTCGACCGACCTGGTCCGGCGGCTCGGCCTCGCCGAGGGCCGCGCGCTGTCCGTCATCCTGCCGAGGGATCGCCTCCGCATCTATCCGGGCAGCGCGATGCGCGGCTGACGCCGCCGGGGCTGGTGCGGATCTTTGACCACGGGACCGGCCGGGGATCGGGCGGGTCCGAGGGCCGCGGAGAGGGCCGGAGGGTAGGCGTATGCGGATCGACGAGTATCGGTGTGTGGCCTGCGGCAATTGCGTCTCAGTGTGTCCCGTCGGCGCGATCTACATCGACCCGGTGAAGAACCGGGCGACGGTGAACCAGGACGAGTGCGTGGAGTGCTACACGTGCTTCCGCGGACTCAGCGTGGAGCACCTCTACCCGCCGCTGGTCCGCGGCATCCGCCGACTGGCCAAGGCATTCCGGTTCCGGTTCGATCCCGAGCCGGACGTCTGTCCGACGGCGGCCATCGTTCCGCAGGAGCTCCAGTGGCCCCGGGTGGTCCGCCGCGCCTTCAGCGACCCGATCGTCCCGCACGAGAGCACCGGCATCATGGGGCGGGGCACCGAGGAGGTCAAGACGAACGAGCTGACGGTGCGGATCGGCCCGGGCGAGGCCTGCCTCACGGTGGAGTTCGGCCGGCCCGGGATCGGAGCCCGGTTCTGGGAGATCCAGGAGGTCACCCGGGCCCTGGCCCGGCTCGGCGTGGCGTTCGAGAAGAAGAACCCCGTCACGGCGCTGATGACCGACCCGCGCACGGGGGCGCTCAACCCCGACATCCTGAACGAGAAGGTCCTGTCGGCGATCGTCGAGGTCAAGACGACCCAGGACACGGTCCCGCGGATCCTCGAGGTGATCGAGGGCGTCGGCCGGAAGCTCGACACGGTGATCTCCGTCGGCGTGGGCGTGCGCTGCGAGGCCGACGGGGGCTCGCCCGTCGAAAGCGTCCTCCAGGAGCACGGATACGAGTTCCACCGGGGCAAGACGAACCTCGGTCTGGGCCGGCGGTCGCCGGCCGCGGCGCCGACGGGGGCGTCGGCGAACCGGGGCGCGTAGGGAGGCGCCGATGACGAACACGCTCCATCGGTACGGGGACGTCGAGAGCCTGCGCGATGACTACGTGATCTTCGCCATGCCGGCCAAGGGGCTCAGCGACGCCGAGTGTACGGCGCCGCTCCGGCGCTTTCTGGAGCTGGCGCTCCGCCGCGATCCCGTCAACATCGGCGATGCCAAGCGAGGCGGGGCGTACCGAGGCCGGCCGACCGTGAACCCGCTGAACCACTGGTTCCCCCAGTCGGCCCCGGACTTCAAGGCCGTCATCGACGGCATCGACGGGTACACCGTGGCGGCCGCCGTCTTCGACAGTCCGGTCAAGCTCGAGGCGTTCCTTCAGGACGTCAAGGCGGCCGATCTCGGGATGTGCGTGAACGTCAGCGCGGTGACGGACGCCGCCCAGGCGGTGCTCGGGCGCGTGGGGATCACGCGCCACAGCGTGGAGTACTCCCTCCCGTTCCGCTTCGGCCGGACCGACCTCCTGCCGGACAGGCGGACCCTCGAGCTCTACACCATGTGCGGGCACGGGATGGTCTCGGCGAACCTGGCGCGGAAGATGCGGGACTGGGTCCGGGAAGGCCGGCGGACGCCCGAGGAAGCCGCTCGGTACCTGGGGAAGTTCTGCAGCTGCGGCGTCTTCAACATCGCCCGGGCAGCGCGCCTCCTCGAGGAAGGGCGGGGGACGCACTGAGGCCCCGGCGGGACCCCGCGCGGGGGCGGGCGGACGACGAGGGGCCTGTCCGTCGGGGTCCTTGTGAGCCGCGCCCGAGGTCGTCGGGGAGGTGAGGCTCCGGGGCCTGGTCGGCGGCCCGTTGCCGGCGGGGCGAGTCCTGGCGGATCGTGCGGTCGATGGCTGACCTCGCTGCCGCCCGCGTCGGCGCCGCGGCCCCGGGCATCAAGGCCAAGCTCAGCCGGGACGACTGGATCATGCGCGCCTTCATGGTCCTCGTCGGGCTCTACGTGGTGGTGACCCTCGCCCTGCCGCTCTGGATCATGCTCTCGAAGAGCCTCCAGAACCACGAAGGCAAGTTCATCGGCCTCGCGAAACCTCTTCGTCAGCGCGATGCGCCTGGTTACTCGGACAGCCTCCGCCGTGGCCGATCCCCACTCGTTCGCCACGACCTTGGCGCTTCAAGAACCTAGCGCCGTGGCCGATCCCCGTCGCAGCCCGGCGTCCTCGGTCGTCGGCGGGC
>CAZDYT010000064.1:0-11581 GCA_964509395.1 uncultured bacterium | reverse complement strand
GGGATGACGATGCGCACGGTCGGATTCCTCCGTTCAGTCCCGGGTCGGGCGAACCGCTGGGTTGGGCCTCATGCGCCGCGGCCTTCGACGGTGCCCCCACGACAGAGCCAGTTGGGCCGCCGTCCGTTTGGGGCGGACCTGGACCGGCCCGGACCGCGTGTTCCTCCCGGGGTCGTATCCGGTCATCGCCCGCTCGCCAGGCTCTCCACGTGTCGGGCGGCACCGGAAAGGCCATACTCGCGATACATCTGGAGCCACTCGGCCGCGGGCGATCCTGAGCCGTGGATGATCTCGACATCCCACCAACCCGCATATTCCGAGGCCGTGAGGTCCCGGATGAACCGAAAGAGCCGGATGCGCTCGGCTGCCGTGCCCGTCGCTCCGGCGTAGTACTTCTCGAAGTAAGGCTTCAGCTCAGGCGCGCGCTGATCCTCGACGGATGGGAGCGTCTCGACCGCCCCGCCCGCGATCTCGAGGAGCAGTCGCGTGGCGAGGTAGTGCCCCTCCATGGCCACGTGTTTCCCGGTGTTCGCGTAGACGGCATCGGGCACCGCGACACCCGGTTCCATCACGCGGGCATGCATGGCGGCCGCCACGCCCGTGCTCCAGACCAGGGTCTGGAGCTTGATGATTTGCGTAATCTTGTCGCGGATGTGCGGGGCATCGGGGACGCCGTTGTATTCCGCGATCCGCTGGGCGGCGCCGATGAAGATCTCCAGTTTGCCCGCGTCGGCCCCCAGATACCCCTGGCGGTTGATGTTGGCGAAGATATTCGCCGTGTCACCCGCGTGCTGCCACTCCCCACACATGAAAACGCGCTCCCACGGCACGAAGACGTCGTCGAAGACCGTCAGGCTCTCCAGTAGTTGGTCTTTGCGGGACAGCGGCGAAGTCTCCGCGTCGCCGATCTGATGCACGACCCGGGCGACGAGCTTGAGTCCCGGCGCATCCACCGGGATGGCGAAGGACACCGCGTAGTCGGCGTCTTCCTTGCGCATGGCCCGCGTGGGTGCCACGATCAGCTCCTCGGCGGCGACGCTCCCCGAGGTGTGCATCTTGCAGCCCCGCACCACGATGCCATCCTTGTCCCGGCTCACGACGCGCAGGTAGGCCTCACGGTTCGGCTGTTCTGCCGGCCTCAGGCGGCGGTCGCCCTTGGGATCCGTGATCGCGGCCGCGGTCATGATCTGCTCGCGCTGGAAGCGAGCGACGTAGTCCCGTACCCGCTCGAAATACTGCCGCTCTCCCCCGCGCGCCATGGCCCAGGTCACCGCGTACAAGGCCGCCAGCTCGTCCCGCCCGATGGTCGCGTATCCCGCGGCAGGGGATACGCGCGAGACGCGCTTCGCGACCAGGATGTTGTCGAGGAGCTCCTGTGACGTCTTCGGGATGGTCCAGAACGGATGGCAGGGCGCTCCGTCGATGGAGACGGCCCGGTCAAGCGTCTTCTCCACCTCGGGATCCTTGATGCAGTCATAGATCCAGGTTCCCCAACAATGGAGGGTCGGCGCGAAGGGCGCGTACGTCGCACGATCCTCGACCTGCCGGCCACCTACGTAGACGACCGGCCTCTGCTTGCCGATCGCGGCCAGGTACTCTGCGCTCGTCCTCAAGCTCATGCCCTTGCCTCCCCTGTTCCGCCAGTGCGCGTCACGTCTCGTTCAGGAGCCGACGCAGCTCCTCCTTGAGCACCTTGCCGCTCGGGTTCCGCGGCAGCGTCGCCAGGAACCGGACACGACGAGGACGCTTGTAATCGGCGATGCGATCGCCGAGAAACCGCGCCAGCTCCCTCTCACCGAGGGTGCCGCCCGGCCGGAGCACCACGGCGGCGCCGACGACCTCACCGAGGTCCGGGTCGGGCAGTCCCACGACTCCGACGTCCATCACGTCCGGATGCGCGCTGATGGCGCACTCCACTTCGTAGGGCGCCACCTTCTCGCCGCCCCGGTTGATGACGTCGTCCACGCGTCCCAGGAGCCGCAGGAATCCATCGTCGCCAAGGCGGACCACATCGCCCGTGCGCAGCCAGACGCCGTCAAATCGCCGGCGCGTCGCGGCCGGGTCGTTCCAGTAGCCGAGCATGACCGTGGGCGTGTCGATCTGAAGCTCACCCTCCAGCGTGATCCGGTCCCTGCTCCCGGGCACGGCGAGGCCGATGGCGCCGAGATCCCGCGTCCCGCGACGCCAGGGAAGATAGTGGGTCATCGAGGTGGCCTCGGACAGGCCGTACACGTTGACCAGCCGGGCGCCGGGCGCGGCCTGCTCCAGCCGACTCGCCAGCGGGCCTGGCATGGGCGCCCCGCCATAGGCAAACCAGAGGGTCGACGTCAATGGCGGCGGCATGGCCTCGAGCCTCGAGAGCATCCGGCTGTAGATGGTCGGCACCCCGATGAGAAACGTGTATCGGCCCCCGGCGACCGCTTGAGCGGTGGCCTCGGCATCGAACCGGCGCGGCACATCGACACGCCCGCCCACGAGCAACATGTGCGCCAGCCCGTCGATGTAGCCGGTGTTGTGGAACAGCGGGCACACGACAGCGGTCGCGCTGTCGGGCCCCGATTGGAAGATCTGCCCGAACATTTCGGCGCTCCGCACCAGAGCGCGGTTGGGAATCATTACCCCCCGCGGAGCGCCGGTTGTTCCCGAGGTGTAGCAGACGATGCCGACCTCGTCGGGCGTCGCCTCGGAACCGTCCCGTGTCGGCCCTGGCGCGCCCGGCGCTTCGAAGTCGGGCAACCGGATCAGGCGAGGCCGGTGGCCATCCGACACCCGGTCGGCGTACGCGGGATCGGCGACGATGGCGGCCGGCGCGATGTCGTCGAGGATCGGCTCCAGATCGCTTCTGACGTGACGCGTGTTCAGCAGGACCGCCACGGCGCCTTGGGCGATGGCGCTCAGATACGCGACAACCCAGTTGCAGCTGTTGTCTCCCAGGAGCGCGACCCGATCCCCGCGCGCGATGCCGACCCGTCGAAGAAGCGCCCCCACGCGCGCGACGTGTCTCGCCACCTCGCCGTAGGTGTAGGCACGGCCGCGATCGGGCTCACCGACGAAGACCGCATTCGGCGTTCGTTCCGCCCAGTGCAGCAAGCACTCCGGGAGAGTAGGATTCACCGCGCCGCGTGTCGCCGTATGGAACCGGTCATGCCGAGAGCCGGGCCGCTCGCCGCGGCTGACACCACGGCCCGCAGCCCACCCGTCGCCGCCTTCGCGCCGTGGGCCGCACGCTAGTCAAGCGTCAGAAGCCGGAGGACATCGGTGGTGAGATCCGTCAACTGCCAACAACCCTCACGCCCTCCAATCGCCTCCCGGACAGTCTTCGTCCAACCGGTGTCGAGACGCCTCCCGACGAGGCCGACAATACGAGTCTGGGGTTGTTCGCACAGCCCGAAGTAGGGCAGCCGCGGCGTCAACGCCCTCGCAGTGACCACCTCATGGGAGCGCACGTCGACCTCGTACCATATCTCGAATCCGTGCACCTGGTCGAACATGGACTGGTACAGCAGGAGCCGCGACGGCGCGGAGCGGACCTCGGTGCGCTTGTACCGGTGAAACACGAGGCGCGCGCCGGCGCGCGGGGCATACATATCGACCACGGCGGGCGTCGCGACGACCCGGGCGTCGAACAGCGCCTCGGATTCGCGTCGGTACGTGAAGCACATCTCCGAAAACTCCGGCCAGGCGGTGAGGTCCAGCCGGTGGAAATCTCGCGGCGTCGGTTGGGACGGAACCCCTCCCTCCACGCGCGTGACCTGCCGGGACAACCGGGCCGCCTCGATCGCGACATCGACGATCCGGCTCGTCCAGGGATCCGGGCCGAGCACGTCGGCGACTTCACGCCGGAATCCGGAGATCATGCGCCGGCCAACGACGCCCGAGAACCGCTCGAGCAGCCTGCCGCACCGCTGCCGCGTTTCCTCCGATCGAGCTCGGGCCTCGGCCTCGAGAACCTCGAAGCTCGGCGACGGGTACGCGGTCAAGAGGACTTCGAGGTCCGCCAGCGCGTCCGTCAGCCGGGCGGTGAACCGCAGCGCCGCGTCGGTCCGGGCATCGACCCAACCGGTGACCACGCGCTCGTAGAAACCATCTGCATTGAGCAGCGGGCAGCCAACCGACATGCTCTGCGCTCCCGCGATCGAACGCCCGGCTCTCAGGGGGGCGAACGACGGCCCGGCCGCCGGGATCGCTCATGACGACGACGAACCACATCTCAACCCGCGACGGAACCCCGGCATGATTCCCGCCAGCCCTACTGGGCTCTAGGATCGAGGATCAGTCCGCGTAGGAGGGATCCTTGGCGTCGAGGATTTTCTTCATCTCCTCGAAATGGGAGAAGGCCGCGTCCTTGTAGTCTTCCCAGCCGCGGGCGGTGCCCTCGGCCACTTCCGGCGGCAAGACGTTGAGCTCCCGGCCGGTCGAATAGGCGAGCACCAGCGTCTGGCAGGCGCGCTCCAAGTAATACAGATCATCGAAGGCTTCTGCCACCGTGTCGGCCACCACGAGGACGCCGTGGTTGCCGAGCACCGCGCGCCTCTTGTTCCCGAGCACGCGAACCAAGCGCCGGCCTTCCTCGTCGTTGTCGGCGATGCCGCCAAAGTCCAGGTCGATCGCGACGCGGTTGTAGTACCGCGCCGTGTTCTGCTCGATCGGCTTGATGTCCGGATCGGCCAGCGCGGCAATGGCCGTGGCATACGGGGGATGGACGTGGAGGATGCAACGCGCATGCGGCACGGCGGCGTGAATGTGGCCATGGATGCACCAGGCGGAGGGATCAGGCGCGTCAGGGCGACTCATGGTCTCCTTGTCTTCGGCGTCGAGCAGCAGCAGCTCGCTCGCCTTGACGCGTGAGAAATGCCGCCATCTCGGGTTCATGAGGAACGTCTTGCCATCGGCCGACACGGCGACGCTGAAATGGTTGGCCACCGCCTCGTGCCAGCCGAGCTCGGCCGCCAACCGGAAGGCGGCCGCCAGATCGACGCGCAGCCGCCCCTCCGCCGATTCGTCCCTTCGGTTCGGCTTCACGCTGGTCATGGTGGACATACTTCCTCCCCTGTGATGGAGGTCTATGCGCGGGCCGTCCGCGCCCACGAGTATATCATCGTGGATTCGCGTCGCACGTCCGCGACGCTGGCGGCGTCGAGCGGCGAGGCCCAGGACCGGATCTCGGAGATGCCGGGACGCCGGACGGCGCCGCGATGACGCAATGCGGTGGGTACCGTTTGGGTTCCCGGAACGACGAGGGGCTACGGGCTGCCCCGTAACCCCCCGTCAGGATGGAGCGGGCGACCGGGATCGAACCGGCGACGTCCAGCTTGGGAATTCACGGAGCGTCTTCGGAAAACGGTCATATAGGACGGCGCGTTACGCATCAGGCGCGCCTCTCTGATCTTCTTCCCGCCTTCAATGTTTTCGAGCGGTTTCGCGACGTCTTCTTCTGTCGTGGGAACGTTTTGGGAACGTGACCCGGTGTTGCCGGCGCGATGCAGGAACCTTCGCCTCACGGCCCGCCGACCCGCAAGCGAGCCCTCCACCCCTTGTAAGCGCCCGGCTCTGCTGTCGAGTCCAGGTGTGTAACGCCAGGCCGTAGAAGATGGCGAAGGGTGTTAACCGCCTCCTGGACGTCCGACGGAGGCCTGCGACGCAGCGCGCTCGATGAAAGGGGTGTTGTAGGAGGCGGTAGATGTCTGAGCCGTACGAGAGCGACGAAGAACTTCTGGAGGGTCTCAGGTCCGGAGACCGGCTTGCCCACCTACTCTTCGCGCAGCGCTTCGGGCGGCCACTACGACACCAAGGTCTTCACGACCTTCCGCTTCGGAAGGGGGACTGACATGCGCTACGAGGACTACCAGCATCTCACCTTCGCGCGGGAAGCGGACGGCGTGCTCCTCAGTCAGAAACAGCTCGCCCCGCCTCAGCGATCAGCGCCCCCGAAGCCGGGGGTCCAGGAGATCCCGGATAGCATCCCCGAACAGGTTGAACCCGTAAACCGTCAGGCTGATGGCAATCCCGGGCATGATCGGCATCCACGGGGCCAGTTCGGCAAATTTTTGAGCGGAGCCAAAGAGATCACGACCCCAGGAGGGGGCGGGCGGCGGGACCCCGAGCCCCAGGAAGCTCAAGGAGGCCTCGGTGATGATGGCACTGCCCAGGCTCGCGGTTGCGATGATGAGATAGGGTGCCATGCAATTGGCGGCGATATGGCGAAACACGATGCGCCGCTGATTGGCTCCCGCCGCTCTGGCCGCCTCGACGTACTCGGTCTCTTTGACCGCCAGCACCGCCGAGCGCACCACCCGGGCCGCGCTGGGAATGACCACGATGGCAATCGCGATGATGAGGTTGGTGGTGCTCCTCCCCAGGACGGCGATGATCACGATGGCAATGATCAGGGACGGGAAGGACCACAGGACGTCCATGAATCGTTGCGCCATGAGGTCCCACTTCCCTCCCACATAGGCCGTGAGCAGGGCGATCACGGCGCCAATCCCGGTTCCGAAAAAGGTGGAGACAAACCCCACCAGCATGGAGAGCCGCGCGCCATGGATCACACGGCTGAGGATGTCGCGTCCCAGATTGTCCGTCCCCATGGGAAAGCGCAGGGAAGGAGGCAGTAGCCGCGCCGATCCCCCCTCGATGAACTCCTCGGGACTGTAGGGCGCGATCCAGGGGGCGAAGATCGCCAGGACCAGCATGCCGAGCACGATGACGCCCCCGAGCGCTCCGAGAGGCTTGCGCCGGGCGTAGCGCACCAGGACCCCCGCCGGACCGGGTGATTCGTCCAGGCTCGGACTACTGGTACCGGATCCGGGGGTTGAACCAACCATAGGCCAGATCCACCAGGAGATTGGCGGCAGTCACGAAGATCGCCGTGGCGAAGAGGGTGGCCTGAATGGCGTTATAGTCCCGATAGACCACCGAGTCCGCCAGGAAGTTGCCGAGCCCGGGCAAGTTGAACGCCCTCTCCACGACCACCAGACCGCCAATGGCAAACCCCACCTGGAGACCGAACACGGTCAGCACTGGCAGCAAGGCGTTCTTCAAAGCATGGCGCAGCACGACGACCCGCGCCCTCAGGCCCTTGGCCCAGGCCGTACGGACATAGTCCTCTCGAAGGACTTCCAACATGGAGGAACGGGTCATGCGGGCGATCACCCCGATCTGCGCAAAGGCCACGGAGAAAGCCGGGAAAATGATCTGCTTCAGGCTCTGCCAGGGCGCCTCCCAGAACGGGACGTATTCCAGGGACGGGAGCCATCCAAACCAGATGACCAGCGAGATGATGATGAGCAGCGCGACCCAGAAGGAAGGCAGGGACAGACCGGCGATGGAGATCACCCGGCCGAGGTAGTCCGCGAACCGGTCCTGCCGGACCGCCGAGACGATGCCGAGGGGGACGGCGGTCAACACGGTCAGGATCCCACCCAGCACGGCGATGCTGAAGCTGACGGGGAAAAAGCGCAACCACTCCTCGGTCACTGGCCGATTGACCTTCAGGGAGTTCCCGAACTCCAGGCGGAACGAGTTCCACATCCACTCGACGTACTGTTGATGGATCGGGATATCCTCGATCTCGACCCGCACCTCCTCGGCGAGCAGAATGACCCCTCCGGCGTTGACCGGTGCGCCCGCTTGGACCCGGTCCATGACCGTCTGCGGATCCAGGCGGCGCAGGGCAGTGACCACTTGCGCATACTTCTCCCCGTATTTCGGCTCCAGGAGGGCTCGGTCGGGGGTCACGCTGACCCGGGCCAGTCCCAGCCTCACCCGCATGGCCCGCACGAGCTGTTCTTCGACCCTGCCTTCCCGTCCCGGCTCGGACAGGGCGATCCGCGCCGGGTCTCCCGGGACGATCCGCATCAGGAAAAAGACCAGGGTCGCCACGCCGTAAATGGTGAGGACCCCAAGGAGCAGCCGCTTGATGACGTAGTCTCGCATGCTCTGCCCAAACTCCGTCCTCGCCCGGGTTGTTCATCAAGCGAGGCACGTGGCTGTCGCGCCTCACTCCCGCGAACGCGAGCCTTCTCCTCAGCCGCCTTCCGGCAACCGAGCAGCCTACGACAGCTCTGGGGGCGGCGCGTGCCGCGCGGTGGGGTGCCCCACGCGCCGCCCGGGCGGCTCCACGGCGCTCCGAATGATCCGGGCTAGTGCCGTGGCCGATCCCCGTCGCATCCCGGCGTCCTCGGTCGTCGCCGAGCCTCAACGTACAGGGAGTACGCCTCGGCTCAGCTCCTCCCTGCGTCCTAGGGCTGCTCGGGTCTCGGCCACGGCGCGAGAGTCCCGTGGCCAACCCTGACACGTTCGTGCAGACTGTGGGCGAACAAGCGGGCTAGTACTTGCTCGGATCGTCCAGCCAGACCTCCTCAAGGGTGACGTTGTTGTAGTAGGCGGGGTCGACGTCGTACCAGTTCTTGACCCAGGGCCACCAGGCCATCCCTTCGGCGACCCACCGAACCTGGACCGCGGGAAGGTCGGTCAGGAGGATCCGCTCCATGTCGTGAACGATCTGGACGCGCTTCGCCTCGGTGAGCTCAGAGAGCTGACTCTTGAACAGCTCGTCGAACTTCGGATTGCAGTAACGCGCATCGTTGGAGCTCGCGCCGCAGACGAAGAAGTCGGCGTAGAACAGGCCCGGATCCAGCGCGCCGGCTACGTTGTCCATGGTGATGAGCTGGTAGTCACCCGCGTCTCGACGCTGGGTGAAGGTGCCCCGGTCCGATACTTCGAGGACGATGGTCACCCCGACCTGGCGCAGCTGTTCCTTGACGAATTGCGGTGTCAGGATGGACTCCGGGGTGTCCAGGATGAGCCACTTCAGCTCGATTTGACCCGGCTTGTAGCCCGCCTCGGCCAGCAGTTGCTGTGCCTTCTTCCGTCTGGCCTCGACCGATGCCGCCTCCGGCTTGCCCACAAACTCTGTCAGCTCCGCCTGCGGCAGGCTCCACTGGGTCCAGGGGGGCATGTAGCCGCCCACCGAACCTACCCCTTCGCCCAGGACCTCTACCGCCTTGTAGCGGTCGAGGGCGAGGCTGAAGGCCTGTCGGACCCGGCGATCGCTCCACGGGGCCTTGTCCATCTTGCCGGCGATGGAGTGCCACCAGAGCCGGGCGGGGAGGGACACGATGACCTTCGGGTGCTTCTCCTTGAGCAACCTCGCATCGGCCGGGTAGATGTACTGCATGTACGAGTTGATTTCGAGCTTCTGAGCGCGCAGGTTCGCCAGGGCGACCGTCGGGTCCTTGAAGACGTAGTTCCGCACCCCGTCCAGGCACGGGTATCCCTTGCGGAAGTAGTCGGGGTTCTTCACGGTCGTGGACCCGGCGCCGGCGACGTACTCCTTCCAGATGAACGGGCCGGTACCAATCACGGTTTCCTTGAGCTTGTCCCAGGGCAGCTCGCTCGGGAAGATGATGGCCCAGCCCACCGCCAGCTTGGAGATCAGACCCGCATCGGGCTGGTTGAGGTGCATCCGCACCGTCAGGGGATCGACCGCCTCGATGCGGTTGATGGCGGCAAAGTACCCGGCGCGACGGCTGACCTCCTTGTTGCGAATCTTGTCGATGCTCCACACCACATCGGCGGCGTCCAGATCGGTGCAGGCGCCGGGTCTGCCCTTCACCAGATCACCGCAGTGGAACTTGACCCCCTTGCGCAGCTTGAAGGTGTAGGTCCTCCCGTCGTCGCTCACCACCCAGCTCTCCACCAGATCGGGCACCACCTTCCCCTTCTCGTAGAAGGAATAGCGGAAGAGCCGGTTGTAGGAGCCACCGACCCGCTGCTGCGTGCGGACCGTGGTCTGCACGTGAGGGTCAAAGTGCACCAGGTCCTCTCCGGCGTGCGTGCGCACGACACCCCCATACTTCCCACAGGGGCGAGCGTCCTGAGCCCCGGCCGGGATCGGCAGCAGATAAACGAGCATCACGACCGCACCGCACATCAGCCAGCCTCGCCACTTGGATAGACGCTGGAATCCAGGATGCTCACTCATGCGGGACCTCCTTCGAGACAGACCGGAACGTGTCAAGCACTTTGAGACACCGGCCTGTCGCATTTACTGTCGCGCCTCCACGGTCAGCACCGTGGGACCGGGCGCGTTGGTCCACACGGTGGTCGCCAGGCCGGCGGGGTGGGTGGCTTGCGGAGAGCGTAGGCGGTGCTAAGCATGGTGCTAAGCATGTTTCCTGGCCCCCCTTTCCGGGCCCGCACGCCCGCACGTCACCCCCGCTCGCCTGGAGTGTAGCGCGCCGCCGGCCGGCCGGACAAGGGCCCGGGGACACGGGGTCGGAACCCGCCTCCGCGGCTCAGCGGGCAGACAGTCCGTGCCCCAAGCGCTCACGTCGTACGGCGGGCTGGAGCTGCTCGGGCGCTATCTGCGCCAGATCGATCTAGGTGCACGGTTGCGCCAGACGTTCGCGGGGCTCCGTAGCGACTACGGCGGCACCCGGATCGAGCACCTGCGCTACCTCGGCGGCGATCCGCTGGTGACGCGCTTCTGCGGCTTGGCCCGGTTGCCCACCCGCCGCACGGTCGCCGACTGGTTGCGGCAGTTCACCCAGGAGACGCTCGCCCCGCTCGTCGCCCTGAATCGTGATCTCGTGACCGAGGCGCTGGCGCGGCTCGACCTGCCGCGCCTGACGATCGACGTGGATGGGTCGGTCATCCGGACGGAGGCCACCGTCGGCTGGGCCTTCCGCGGCTTCAGCCCCCATCACCGGAAGGACCCGAGCTACTACCCGCTGGTCGCCCACGTGGCCGAGACCGGCCACATCCTCCGGCTGAAGAACCGCCCCGGCAACGTGCACGACTCCACACAAGCGGCGCCCTTCCTGCGCGAGCTGATCGACGACCTGCGCGGCCGGTTCGGTCGGCGCGTGGCCTTGGAGTTCCGCATGGACGCCGCCTTCTTCCAGCGTGGGATTCTCCACCTGCTCGCCGCGCGGGAGTGCGGCTACGCGATCAAGGTCGGCTACTGGAGCTGGCTCCCGCTCAAGGCGATCACCGCCGGGTGCTGCGACTGGCAGCCGGTCGCCCCCGGGGTCACCGGCCACGAGACCGAGCTGGTCATCCCGCAGTGGCACGATCTCCGGCTGCGCGTGGTCCTCTACCGGAAGCACGTCGGGGACCAGACCCGCAAGAACTTCCAGCTGGATCTGTTCACCCCCGATGACGGGCACTACGAGTACTCGAGGAATGAGGTCATCGTTGCAGTCGCCAACACCCTGTCGGTCAGAACCGACAGCGCGGGTCTTCACCGAGCCCGCCGGAAGCCGTCGACCAGGCTCGGCGTCTGCCACCGTCGCCGGCCAGCCTGGAGCCCGGACGTCGGCTCGCCGGTCGAACGGCTCGACCATCTGTCTACGTCGGATCCTTGCGCCCACACGAGCATTGTCCCGGGTCTCTCACGAGACCACGGACTCCTGTCGCCGTGCCCTCACCTTCGCGATCCGAGCGACGTCTGCGGCAATGGCCGTCAGCGGCCGGGCACGACGCGGAACCGTCGCCGGCCACCGATGCGGTACGTTTCGAAGTCGGCGTGGTCGATCGTGAACACCGTGGTCAGAGACTCCCGGTGCGCGAGGTGGAC